>DASROG010000385.1:0-2440 GCA_035646995.1 Myxococcaceae bacterium | reverse complement strand
GGCCCAGCTGCCGAAGTCCACCCCGCCCTGGCCGGAGCGGCGGGCCTTTCTCTCCGCGATGATCGCCCGGGCGCGCGGGGACGACGCCGGCTTTCGCGCAGCAGTCGAGCAGCTCCGGAAGCTCAAGCCCGACGAGCGAGTGACGCGCATCCTCGGGCGGGTGGTCTCGGGAAACCTGGCCGCGGGGTGGATGCCGGCGCTGATCTCCGCCTGGACCGAGGAGCGGAAGCCGGAGCTCCGGGCCGACCCCTTCCTTCTCCCCTCCTTCGAGCCCCAGTCCACCTGCATCCCGGACGAGCGCGAGCCGGCGGCTTCCGAGCCGGCGGATTCGGAGGCCGGGTTCGTCACCCGGCTGGCGCACCGGTTCCACGGCCGGCCGCGGGTGCCCCCCTCGCCGGCACTGCTGGATGCGGCGCGGTTGCACGCCGCGGGGCCGGACGAGGGCATCCGGCTCATCGCGCTCTCCCTCCTGGTCGAGCCCTTCCTCACACTCGAGCAGCGCGAGCGGTCGCGCGAGCCGGCGGCGGCGGCGCTCCGGCGTCTCGCCGAGGCACATCCCCGCGACGCCTTCTTCCAGCTCGCGGCGGTGGCCGGTCCCGATCCCGAGACCGCGCCGGTGGGTCCGCCCGCGCTTCAGCGGCTGGAGGCCCTGGCGAGGCCCGGAGAGCTGCGCTTTCCGGCGCGGCTGCTCCGCGACACGCTGGAGCAGCGCCTCAGCGCGGACGACTTCCGCGATTTCGGGCTGAGCACCGCGGTGGAGGTGGTGCTGGAGATCGACCTCGAGCGCTACCTGGAACGGGTGCTGAACGAGGGGGGCGAGCCCGAGCGGCGGGTGGCGGTGGTGCGGAGCCTGGCCTGGCAGATGTCGCGGAGCGGCTGGCTGGTGCACCTCTTCACCGGGGCGCGCCTGCTCGCGGCGGTGGCCGAGCGCACGGGGAGCGACGCCGACAAGTCGATGGCGGCCTCCACCCTCGCCCGCGGGCAGCGGCTGTGGAGCGGCTGGACCACCTTCCCGCGCCTGGGGCGGTGGCCGGCATCCGCGCTCCCGGAGGAGCTCCGGGCGCGCGGGTTCGAGGACGAGGTGGGCGTGCTCGAGCGCTACGCGGCGATGGGCGCGGAGTGAGCCACAGCGGTTTCCGCTGTCTAGGGAGCCGCGGCTTCCTTCGACAGCAGCTCGAGGAAGGCGTCCAGCGGCATGCTCTTGAGGTCCTCGCCGCCGTAGCGCCGCGGGGCGACCGCGCGCTGCTCGACCTCCCGATCGCCCATGACCAGGGTGAAGGGGATCTTCTGCAGCTGGGACTCGCGGATCTTCGCGTTCATCGTCATCCCGCGCTCGTCCAGCTCGGCGCGGAAACCGCGGGAGCGGAGCAGCTCCAGCACCTCGCGGGCGTAGGGGAGCTGTCGGTCGGCGACGGTGACCAGCATGAGCTGGACCGGCGCGAGCCAGGCGGGGAACGCGCCGGCGTAGTGCTCGAGCAGGATGGCGATGAACCGCTCGAAGCTGCCGTAGATGGCGCGGTGGAGGACCACCGGCCGGTGCTCGGCGTTGTCCTCGCCCACGTAGGCGAGCTCGAAGCGCTCCGGAGCGTTGTAGTCCGCCTGGATGGTGCCCAGCTGCCAGGTCCGGCCGATGCTGTCCTTCACGTGGAAGTCGAGCTTGGGCCCGTAGAAGGCGCCGTCGCCGGGGTTCTGCACGTACTCGATCCCCATCGACTTCAGCGCCGACTCCAGCGCCGACTCCGCACGGTCCCAGAGCGCGTCGTCACCGATCCGCTGCGGTGGCCGGGTGCCAAACTTGGCGACGTAACTGAGGCCGAACGCGGCGTACACCTCGTCCAGGAGCTGGATGAAACGCTTCACCTCATCCGCGAGCTGCCCCTCGGTGCAGTAGATGTGCGCGTCGTCCTGGGCGAACTGCCGGACACGGGTGAGTCCGCTGAGACTCCCCGAGGCCTCGTTCCGGTGCAGCACGTCCTGCGTCGAGTACCGCAGCGGCAGCTCGCGATAGCTGTGCTTCCGGGAGGAGAAGTACAGGTGGTGCGAGGGGCAGTTCATCGGCTTCAGGCTGAAGTCGTGCTCGCCGGTCTCGCTGTCGAGCACCAGGAACATGTTGTCCCGGTACTTGCCCCAGTGGCCGCTCTTCTCCCAGAGCGCCTTGTTGTAGAGCAGCGGGGTCTTGATCTCCTGGTAGCCGTTCTCGCGGGTCCAGCGGTGCATCCGGTCCGCGAGTACCTGATAGAGGACCGTCCCCTTGGGGCTCCAGAAGGCAGCTCCCGGCGCCTCGGGGAAGAACTCGAAGAGGTCGAGCTCGCGGCCGAGCTTCCGGTGGTCGCGCTTCTTCGCCTCCTCCTGCTGCTTCAGCCAGGCGTCGAGGTCCTTCTTGTCGAAGAAGGCCGTGCCGTAGATGCGCTGGAGCATCGGATTGCGGTGATCGCCGCGC
>DASROG010000384.1:0-11673 GCA_035646995.1 Myxococcaceae bacterium | reverse complement strand
TCTCCGGAGTCTCGTTTCCTGCGCTCCCCCAGGCCTGGCCGCTGAATGAATCGTCGCTCCCCGCCCCCTCAAGTCGGACGGAGATCACCGGGTGGGCGACCCTCCTCGGGCGCAGCTTTCTGGCGCTCGGTGGCGCCTTTCTCATCCGAGCGCTCACCGACGGCCGGATCCTGCCCGGAGGTCTGGGGGTCGCCCTGGGAATCGCCTTCGCGGCGACGTGGATCCTCTTCGCTCATCGCGCCGCAGCGCGCGGGGCGGCCCTGAACGCGGGTTTCCACGCCGTCGTCGCGGCGCTCATCGCGTATCCCCTGGTCCTCGAGTCGACGACCCGCCTGGGGGTGATGTCGACCTCCGTCGCCGCGCTGACGCTCATCGGCTTCACCGGCCTGCTCCTGATGGCCTCCTGGCGGGATCAGCTCGGCTGGCTTGCCTGGGTGGGGGTCCTGTCCTGCCTGGTCACGACCGTCGTCCTGCTGCGGGCCACTCCGGGACGGACGGAGTTCATCGGCGTGCTGCTGGTGCTGGCGGCGGGAACGTTCTTCTGGCTGGGAGAACGCTGGCCGGCTCTCCGCTGGGCTCCGGCCGTGATTCTGGATCTGGCTGTGCTCCGCGCCGTCACCACCGCCACGCCGCCGGTCCTCGTCTCGTCGCTGGCCCTGGCCGGCCTCTCCCTGGCCGTCGTGCTCCGCCGGACCGCGCTGGTCCGGCGACCGGTCGAACCCTTCGAGGCGATCCAGACGGTGGTGGGGCTGGTCATCGGGGTTGCGGGAGCGCTGGAGGCGTCGCGAGACGCCGGCTCCGGCACGAGTGCCGTGGCCGCAGGCGTCCTGGCCGTCTCCCTCCTGACGATCGCTTTCGCGGGCTGGGTCGTGCCCCGGCGCGGCAACCGCGATCTGGACTTCCTCTTCTACGCCGCTCTGTCGCTGGCTCTCCTCTCCTCCGGGGTGGCGCTGCTGACCGGCGGGGCGCTGCGCAGCGTGCTCTGGTCCGTCCTCGCCGTCGCCGCGGTGCTTCTCGGCCGCCGGAGGCACTCGGTCTCGCTCTGGTCGCTCGCGACGCTGCTCGCCCTGGGCGGGGCGTTCGGCTCGGGGCTCGTCACCGGAGCCGTGAGCCCTGGAAGCGTCACCGTTCTCGGACTGATCCTCGCCGCCTACCTCGTCACGCTCCCGCCCCTGCAGCCCTCGCCCTCGCCTCCGTCGACCTGGATGGTGTCCCGCCTGCCGGCGGCGGTGCTCCTCTTCCTCGGCAGCGCCGGGGTGGCGGTGCTGTTCCTGTATCTTGCCCGGGGGCTCACCGACGACCTGGCGCGCCTCGCGGCGGCCCGGACGGGAGTGGCGGTGGTGATCGCTCTGGCCCTGGCCCTCGTCCGGAGGCGGCTGGAGCAGCCGGAGCTCACCTGGATCGCCTGGCTCGCGCTGGGGCTCGGCGGAGTGGAGCTCCTCCTGGTCGAGCTACCCAACGGACGGGCCTCGACGCTGCTCTTCTCCTTCGTCGTCTTCGGGGCCGGGCTGATCCTGGTTCCGCGTCTCGCTCCTCCCGGTCGAGATTTCCTCTCGGCCGGCCGCCCCCGATAAACCCGGATGGTGATCGACTCATGAAACAGATCCTCAAGGTCCTGTCGGCGATTCGAGATTTCCTGTTCCTGGCGACCCGTCACTGGGTCTCCGCGATCGGAGTGGCGCTCTCCACCTTCGCCTCGATCTCCTTCCTGGTGATTCTCGCCATGGAGCTGGGCGGGGTGGCGGTGGGGCATTACCGCGGGCTCATCAGCTACCTCATCCTGCCGACGATCTTCGTCGTCGGGCTGGTGCTGATCCCCATCGGCCTGCGTCTGCTCCGGCGGAGGGAGAAGGCTGGGCAACCCACCGCATTCCCGGTCCTCAACTTCAACGACCCGAGAGTGCGGTCAATCGCGCTGCTGGTCTTCGCGCTCACGATCCTGAACCTCATGATCGTCTCGGTCGCGACCTACAAGGGCGTCGAGGTGATGGAGAAGGACCAGTTCTGCGGCGCGACCTGCCACAACGTCATGCAGCCGGAAGCGGTCGCTCACGTGGTGACGCCGCATGCCAACGTCAAGTGCGTCGACTGTCACATCGGCGAGGGCGCGGCCCACTACGCGAGGGCGAAGCTGAACGGCGCCCGGCAGGGACTGGAGTTTCTGCTCGGCGACTACTCTCGCCCGGTACCGCAACCCACGGCCGTTCCCACCGTCATCTGCACCACCTGCCACGACGCCCAGCGGCACATCGACGATCAGCTGCACATCCGGCGCACGTACGGCGACCAGGAGAAGGCCGTCGAGCAGGTCACCATCTTCCGGACGCTGGTGGGAGGCTTCCGCGACGGGAAATGGCGCGGTTCCCACGCGCACAACGGAATGAGGATCCGGTACCTCGCCGACCCGACGCGGGCCACGATCACCGAGGTCGAGGTGACCCGCCCCGACGGCAGCAGCGACAAGTTCGTCGCCAAGGACGCGAAGACACCCGCGGGCGCCGTGTGGACGGAGATGGGCTGCACCGACTGCCACAACCGGCCCGCTCACAAGTTCTTCCAGCCCGGGGCCGTCGTGGACAGGGCGCTCAGTCAGGGGTCGATCGACAAGAGCCTGCCCTTCATCAAGCGCGAGGCAGTGGCGGCGCTCAAGGCCAGCTATCCGTCGCACGACGAGGCGAGGAAGGGAATTCCCGCAGCGCTGCTGGCGTCGTACTCGAAGCTGACCCCTCCGCTGGACGACCAGGGCAAGGCCAAGGTGCAGGTGGCAGGGAAGGTGCTTGCCGAGCAGTGGACCGAGAACAACTTCCCCGACATGAAGGTCACCTGGGGCACCTACGTGGATTACTTCCAGCACGAGCCGGGCTGCTACCGCTGCCACGACAAGAAGCACGTGAACGCCAAGGGCGATGCAATCCAGCAGAAGTGCAGCGGTGCCTGTCACGACATCGTCGCCGACCACGAGGAGAAGCCGGAGGCGCTGGACGTCCTCTTCCCCTAGCCGTGCGCCGGGGGCTCGTAGGACCGAATCAGGGCGCGCTTAAGGTCCTCTTAGCGTCAGCGGTCGGGTCGGGCTGGCAGATTGCCGCCCATGACCCGACCGAATCGTTTCCAGCCCATCCACAAGGCGCTCCGCACGGCACTCTTCGACGGCACCATGCTCATCGCCCGCACCGACTTTGCCGACGCCGGGGAGGCGGTCCTCGCCGCCCGCACCGTGGCGACCCTGCTCGACCTCCTCGATTCGCACGCCGACCATGAGGACACGTTCGTGATGCCCGAGCTGGGTCGTCACGCCCCGGCGCTCGCCGCCTCGCTGCAGGGAGACCACGGCCGGCTCGAGGGGCTCCAGGCCGAGCTGCGGGCGCTGCTCCCGCGGACCTGCTCGGACCTGACCCAGGAGCGGGAGGCAGCCGGACAGCTGCTCGGCCGGGCGTTGACGCTGCTCGTGGCCGACCATCTCCGTCACATGGACCGGGAGGAGAACGAGGCGATGTCCATCCTCTGGGCGCACTGCACCGAGGAGGAGCTCGAGGCCATGGACGCCCGCATCCGGGCCGCCGTGCCTCCGGAGCGGATGCCGGTCATGCTCCGGCTCATGCTCCCGGCGATGAGCACCCCGGAGTGTGCCAGCCTGCTCGCCGCGGCCCGGGCGCAGATGCCACCCCCGGCGTTCGCCCAGCTGTCCGGGCTGGCCCGGGAGGTGCTCGGCCCCGAGCGGTGGGAGCGCACCGCCCGGCGTGTCGGTCTCGACCCTGCCGGGTGAGGCTTCGCGGGCCGGGTGACAGCCGTGGGATGCGGAGGGTAGAACCGAGCGTCCCGCGTGGCCTCGCTCGATCCCGCCCTCGTCGAGTTTCTCTCGTCCGGAGTGATCCTCGGCTGCGCGAGCCGGGACGCCCGCCTGGTGCCCCGGTCCGTCTGGCCGGTCGGGATCCGGGTCGAGGACGGAGGCGAGGAGGTGACCGTCTTCCTCCCCGACGCCACCGCCGGGGAGGTCGTCGCCAACCTCCGGGACAGCCGCCGCATCGCCGTGGTCGCGACGAGCGCTGGCGACCACCGCTCGATCCAGCTCAAGGGGAAGGTGGTGGAGATCCGCCCCGCGACGGACGAGGAGCGGAGTCTGACCGAGCGGCACCGGGCGTGTCTCGGCCGCACGCTGGAGCCACTGGGCGTGCCGAAGTTCTTCGTGCTCCGGATGCAGCACTGGCCGGCACACGCGGTGCGCTTCCGCGTGGAGCAGCTGTTCGTCCAGACTCCCGGTCCCGCCGCCGGCCAGGCGTTCCAGGGGCCGTTCCGGCCGCCGGAGCCGGTGCGCAGATGATCTCGCTCCGCGACATCCCCGAGTGCTTCGAGGGCGTCATCCCGGCGATGATGACCACCTGCTCGCTCGACGGCGAGCCGAACATCACCGAGATCAGCCAGGTCCACCTGGTGGACGACCGCCACGTCGCGCTCTCCCACCAGTTCTTCAACAAGACCCAGCGAAACGTGCGAGAGAACCCGCACGCCTCGGTGCTGGTCTTCTCTCCGCGGACCTACGAGCAGTACCGGCTCCAGCTCCGGTTCGATCACTCCGAGGCCGACGGCCCGCTGTTCGACGAGATGTCGGCACGACTTCAGGTCATCGCCTCCCACACCGGGATGTTCGGCGTGTTCCGGCTGCGGTGCGCGGACGTGTACGAGGTGCTCTCCGCCGAGCACGTCGATGGGTTCCTCCTCCCGCCGGACGCGCGTCTGGACCGTCAGGAGCGCACTCCCGGTCGGCTGGAGGCGATGACCCGCGAGCTCCGGGGGCTCCGGGCGATCTCCGACCGGGTGAACCGCGCCGGGTGTCTCGAGGCGCTCCTCGAGGCGGTGCTCCAGGCGCTGGACGAGGAGCTGGGCTTCCGTCACTCGATGCTCCTGCTCCCTGACGGGAACGGACGCCTGGTCACCACCGCCAGCCATGGATACGGGGCAGCGGGCGTGGGGGCCGAGGTTCCCCTCGGCGAGGGGCTGATCGGCACGGTGGCCGGTCGCCGGCGTCCGATGCGCGTCGCAGGGGTGGGCGCGGAGCTCCGCTACTGGCGCACCATCCGGGCCGAGATGCAACACGCGGGGACGGGCCCGCCGTCGCCGGAGATTCCACTTCCGGGGCTCCCGGACGCGCAGGCCCAGCTCGCGCTTCCGCTGCTGGTGGGAGACCGGCTGGTGGGCGTGCTGGCCCTGGAGAGCCGCGAGGCGATGGCCTTCGACGCGTGGACCGAGACGTTTCTCAACATCCTCGCCAACCAGATCGCCCTGGGGATCGACCGGGCCTCGACCGCGGACGAGGAAGGGGAGCTGCCTCCCGGCGTGGCCGGCGAGACCCGCGACCGGCAGCCGGCCCCGCGCACCCGGGTGTTCCAGCTCTTCCGGAACGACGACTGCATCTTCGTCGACGGCGAGTACCTCATCCGGAACGTCCCGGCGAAGATCCTCTGGAAGCTGCTCCGGGCGAACGCCGCGAGCGGGCGAACCGAGTTCAGCAACCGGGAGCTACGGCTCGACGATTCGCTCGGGCTGCCCGAGGTGCGGGACAACCTCGAGTCCCGGCTGATCCTCCTCCGCAAGCGCCTGGAGGAGAAATGCCCCGAGGTGCAGATCCGCCCGGTGCGCCGCGGGCGATTCGCGCTGCAGATCGGCTGCGGCGTGCAGCTGCGGGAGAGCGACTCGGCCTAGAGGGGCCGCTTGAAGGGGGCCAGGGTGCCTCGAAGGGCGTCCGAGAAGGTCCGGACGTACAAGGGAGGCGGACGTCGAACGAGTGCTCCTGGGCGACCTGCCAGCGGGCAGTACTTTCTGCACGTGGAAGGGGCCACCACGTGCCGAAAGGATCGCGGAGGCGGGGGGCTCCTGCACACAGGTCGAGACCGGCCCGGTTGGCACCTGGCGATCCCCGGAGCGCTGGTCATCGCGCAGGCCGTTGGTACGGGGCGGGGCGCCCGACCCCGGGCGAGCCTCGTCCCCTTCGGGCAGCTTGCGCTCGATCCAGCGGGGCCGGGGCATGAAGCGGCTGAGCCGCCGCTTCAGTCCAGAAGCCCGCTGATCCGTTTCCGGTCCACCGCGCGGATCGCCACCTGAGCCAGCAAGGCCACTGCGAACCCGAGCCCCGCGAATCTCTCGTCCTGGGTCAGCCCCTGCCGGTAGCGGAAGTAGATCTGCTGGGCGATGACCGCGACCTTGAACAGGCCCAGCACGTAGTGGAAGAGCACGTCGTCCACGGCGCGGCCGCTCCGGGCGGCGTAGCGCTGGACGATCTCCTCCCGGCTCAGGTTGCCCGGCAGCGCCGTCGGGCCGAAGGCAGCGGGACCGACCATCTCCGTCTCGCCCGGCTCGAACCAGTAGGCCAGCGTCATCCCCAGGTCCGAGACCGGATCCCCCAGCGTGGCCATCTCCCAGTCCAGAACCGCCCGGACCTTCGTGAGGTCCGCGGGGTCGAGCACCACGTTGTCGTACTTGAAATCGTTGTGGATGATCGCCCCCGGCCGGTCCGGCGGGAGGTGCCCCGCGAGCCAGGTGGCGAGGTGCTCCATGTCAGGGACGTCGTCGGTCCGGGCACGAGCGTAGCGCTCGGTCCACCCGGCGACCTGCCGCTGCACGTAGCCCTGTGGCTTCCCGAAGTCGGCCAGTCCCGCGGCGACCGGATCGACGCCGTGCAGCTCGACCAGCGTGTCGACCACGGTCTCGGAGACCGCGCGCATCCCGGGAGCGTCGAGCTCCACGCCGGGCGGGAGCTTCGTGCCCCGGAGGATGAGGCCCGGCACGCGCTCCATCACGTAGAGCTGCACGCCGAAGGGTGATTCCTCCTCGGGCACGTAGAAGAGGGTGCGCGGCACCTTCGGCCACACCGGACGGAGCCGGGTGAGCACCGTGTACTCGCGGCGCATGTCGTGCCCGGCCTTGATCTGCTTCGCGCCTTTCGGCGGCCGCCGGAGCACGAGCTCGGTCCGGCCCACCCGCAGCAGATAGGTCAGGTTGGAGTGCCCCTTCGGGAACTGCTCCACCTCCACCGCTCCGTCGAGCTGGGGAGCGTGGCGGTGAAGGAGGCGGCGGAGCGCGGCGGGATCGAGCTCCTCGCCCGCGCGCACCGGGCGAGTGGGGTCGAGATCCGGCACCGTTCAGGACCCGCCGCGCCGGTCGGGCAGGCCGCGGGCCCGGAGGATGTGTCGGGCCACCGAGGCCTGGTGCACCTCGTCCGGCCCGTCGTAGATGCGTGCTCCGCGCTCGTGCCGGAACCACCAGGCCAGCGGCGTGTCGTCGGTGATTCCCAGCGCCCCGTGAGCCTGGATTGCGCGGTCAAGCACCCGGAAGAGCGTGTTGGCCACCACGAACTTGATCATCGAGATGTCGTCGCGGGCGGCGTACGCCCCGTCTCGATCGATGCGCCAGGCGGCGTGCAGCACCAGGAGCCGGGCGGCGTCGATCTCCGCCCGGCTCTCGGCGATCCACTGCTGGATGGTGCCCTTCAGCCCCAGGGGCCTGCCGGGAGACATCTCGCGGGAGACGGCCCGGTCACAGAGGAGCTCGAAGGCACGCTGGCAGATGCCGATCCACCGCATGCAGTGGTGGATCCTCCCCGGACCCAGCCGGGCCTGGGCGATGACGAACCCCGCCCCGCGCTCGCCGAGCAGGTTGGCCCGGGGCACTCGCACGTCCTCGTAGGAGATCTCCCCGTGCGACGCCCAGCCGCCGCCGGCCTCGCCCATCACCGGGATGTTCCGGAGCAGCCGCACCCCGGGCGTGTCCATGGGGACGATGATCTGGCTCGCGCGGGTGTAGACGTTGAGCTGCTCGGGGTCGGTCACCGCCATGACGATGGCGAAGGCCGCCCCCTCGGCGGCGGTGGTGAACCACTTCCGCCCGTCGATGACCCAGCTGTCGCCCTCCAGCCGGGCCCGGGTGGCCATCCAGGCGGGGTTGGAGCCCGGCATGGCCGGCTCGGTCATGGAGAAGCAGCTGCGGATCCGCCCAGCGGCCAGGGGCTCGAGCCAGGTGCGCCTCTGCTCGGCGGTGCCGAACTCCCGGAGGATCTCCATGTTCCCCACGTCCGGCGCCTGGCAGTGGAAGGCGTAGTGCCCCAGCGGGGTCCGTCCGAGCTCCTCGCTGACGAAGGCGAACTCCATCAGCGACAAGCCCATCCCGCCGTGCTCGCGATGGAAGAACGGGGCCCACCAGCCGCGCTGCCTCACCTCGGCCCGGACCCGTTCCAGCTCGGGCTCGAGGACGCTCCACCCCTCCGGCATCCGCTTTTCCAGCGGCTGGATGCGCTCGGTGACGAAGGCGCGGATGGCGGGGAGGAGGTCGGCGACGCGGGACGGGGTGCTGAAGTCCATGACGGGTGTGCCCTAGAGGAAGAAGTCGGGGATGAGCTCCGCGCCGGGCACGGTGGCGTACGGCGAGAAATCGGTCACGCCCTCGGCACGCAGCACGTCCTCGTCCACGCAGAACCGGCCGGTGAACTCGCGGCTCGGCCTGGTGAGGATGGCGTGCGCGGCGTCGGCCATGATCTCCGGCTTGCGGCTGCCGCGGACCGTCTCGTCGCCCCCGAGCAGGTTCTGGACGGCGGCGGTGGCGATGATCGTCTTCGGCCAGAGCGTGTTGACCGCGATGCCCTCGTCGCGGAACTCCTCGGCCATGGCCACGGCACAGAAGGTCATCCCGAACTTCGCCAGCGAGTAGGCGACGTGCGGGGCGAACCAGCGCGGATCGGTGCTCGGGGGCGGGGAGTTGTTGAGGATGTGCGGATTCTTCGCCTTCTTCAGATGCGGGATGCAGGCCTGAGAGCAGAGGAACGTTCCCCGGGCGTTGATCCCGTGCATCAGGTCCCACTTCTTCATCGGGGTCACGAGCGTGCCCGAGAGGTGGATGGCGCTGGCGTTGTTCACCAGGATGTCGATGCCCCCGAAGGTATTCACCGTCTGTTCCACCGCGGCGTGGACCTGATCCTCGAAGCGGATGTCCACCACGCAGGGCAGCGCCTTGCCCCCGGCCTTCTCGATCTCTTCGGCCGCGGTGTACAGCGTGCCCGGCAGCTTGGGATGGGGTTCGGTGGTCTTGGCGGCGATGGCCACGTTCGCGCCGTCGCGCGCGGCCCGGAGCGCGATTGCCAGGCCGATGCCGCGGCTGCCACCGGTGATGAAGAGCGTCTTGCCCTGGAGGGTGCCCATGTGGCGCGGGACCCTATCACCGCGCTCCCGGCGCGCGTGGGCCCACGTAGCGGGCGCGCGGGCGGAGAAGCTCGCCCGAGCTCCGCTGCTCCCTCACGTGGGCGATCCAGCCAGCGCTGCGCCCGATGCAAAACATCACCTGTCCGGCCCAGGGCGGAAGCTGCAGCGCGTGGGCGACCGCCAGGAGCCCGACGTCCACCGTGGGCTCGCCGAGGCCGAGTCGCGTCGCCTCTGCCACCAGCGCCTCGAGCGTGCCCAGCGCCCGCCCGGGCCGTGGCTCCTGCGAGGCGAGTGACAGGAGGAGGGCGCCCCGCGGATCGCCGGAGGGGTACAGCGGATGGCCGAATCCGGCCAGCGTCTCCCCGCGACGCACCCGGGCGAGGAGGGTGGCCCGGGCGCGCTCGGGACGAGCGGCCTCGGACACCAGCGCCTGGACCCGCAAGCTCTCGGCGCCGTGCCGGGGGCCGCTGAACGCCGCCAGGGCGGCGAGGAGACACGCTTCCGTGTCCGCGCCGGTCGAGGCGGCGACCCGGGCGGCGAACGAGGAGGCGTTGAGCTCGTGGTCGGCACAAGCGACCAGCGTTGCCTCGATGAGCCTCGCCCCGCGAGCCTGCGCGCCGAGCGCGCGCTGGACGCCGGAGGCCACGTCGGGCCCCGCCAGTGCGTCGGCGGGGCGGCGTCCTCCGGCGGCGGCGACCAGCCCCACCAGGGTCCACACCAGCTCGGGGGCTCCGGGCTCGCTCGCGACGGTGCGGGGGCGCGGCCCGACTGCCCGAGCCCACCGGGCCCGCGCGCGTTGCCGGGCGAGCCGAACGGCGGACAGGCCGGAGAGGAGCGCGTCGATGGGATCCACCGGGCCGCGCGGGAGCCCCACGGGGAACGCCCGTGGCCGCCGCCAGACCGTGGGGGTCGTGGGGAGGACGCCCGTCCAGAGGAGCTCCGCCACCGCCTCGAACCGGGCGGTCCGGGCCAGCTCCACCACCGCATGCCCGCGGTACCACGGAGCGTCGGGACGGATCTCGGTCAGGGCAGAGCTCAGGACCGGCTCGCCCCAGCGGAGCGCGCCCGCGGCCACCGCCTCGTGACCGAGCCGGGCATCTGCCCGGTGCCGGAGCCGTTCCAGGTCGTCCCGGAGGTAGCTCTTCTCCCGGTGCCGGCCGGAGGGGAAGGAGCGCACCCAGCGGCGGCTGGCGTACGAGTAGAGGGTCGCCACCTTCACCCCGAGGATGCGCGCGGCCTCCTGGGCGTCCACGAGCGCCTCATGTGGATTGTCGAATCCAGATGGATCCATATGAGACCCACGCTAGGACAGATGCCACCGGAGGTGCACGCATGGCGGATTCGGTGGCATCGGGGCTCGAGGGCGTGGTGGTGGCGGACACGGCGCTGAGCGAGGTGGACGGCGAGCGAGGCCGCCTGGTCATCGCCGGCCACGACGTGGAGGAGCTCGGCGGCCGGCGCTCCTTCGAGGAGCTGTGCGCCGAGCTGTGGGCCTCGGTGCCCGGGGCCACCTCCGACGCCGAGCTGAGCCGGGCGCTGGGCCAGGAGCGGGTCCGGGCCTTCGAGCAGCTGGAAGGGCTGGGCCGGGTGCTGAGCGCTGCCGACGGCATGGATGCGCTCCGGGGAGCGCTGGGCCAGCTCCCGTCCGATGGGAGCGCGTGGGACCTGTCGGTCCGGCTCACCGCGGCGGTCGCCGTGTTCACCGCCGCGTGGTGGCGCCGGCGAGAAGGACTCGCCACGCTCCCACCGGACCCCGGGGCCGGGCACGCCGAGGATCTGGTGTCGATGCTGCGCGGGAAGGCCACCACCCACCGCGCCTCCGGCCTCGAGACGTACCTGGTGGTGGTGAGCGACCACGGGATGAACGCCTCGACCTTCACCGCGCGGGTCATCGCCTCCACCGGATCGGACGCGGTCTCGGCGGTGGTGGGCGCCATCGGGGCGCTGAAGGGGCCGCTGCACGGCGGGGCGCCGGGACCGGTGCTGGACATGCTGGACGCCATCGGGCGCCCCGAGGCGGCGGCGGAGTGGCTGGAGCGGGAGCTCCTGGCCGGCCGGCGCATCATGGGGATGGGCCACCGCGTCTACCGGACGCGGGACCCCCGTGCGGCGGTGCTGGAGCGGGCGGTGGAACGGCTGGAGAGGGAGGGGCACCGCACGCCGCGGCTGGAGCTCGCGCGCGCCGTGCAGCGCGCGGCGGAGGACGTGCTCCGGGCCCGTCATCCCGACCGCCCGCTGCGGGCCAACGTCGAGTTCTACACCGCGGTCCTCCTCGACGCGCTCGGGTTGCCTCGCGAGGCATTCAGCCCGCTCTTCGCTTGCGGGCGCGTGGTGGGCTGGCTGGCCCACGTGGACGAGCAGCGCCGCACCGGCCGGCTGATCCGGCCCGAGTCCCGCTACGTCGGCCGGCGGCCCGTCCCCGGCGCTGGCTAGCGCGAACCGCGCGGGCGTTTGCGGGCGACGAAGCTCCGGCAGCCGGCCGACGTAGCGG
>DASROG010000383.1:0-4579 GCA_035646995.1 Myxococcaceae bacterium | reverse complement strand
GCCCTGCTGGCGACGGTGGGGATGCTGGTGGCGATCGGCGCGACCGGCGGCTTCCTCCACCTGGCGCTGGATCTTCCCTGGGGTCCCGCGTTCCTCCTGGGCTGCATCCTCGCCGTCACCGACACGGTCTCCATCCTCTTCACCTTCCGCCGCGCCGCCGTGCCGGGACGCCTGTCGTCCATCGTCCTCGGCGAGAGCCTCTTCAACTACGGCACCGCGCTGGTCGCCTACGCCGCCATCTCCGGAGTCGTCGCCGGGGCAACGGTCGCCATGCCGGTGCTCGCCGCACGGGTGATCCTCGCCACTGCCGGCGGGCTCGCCGTGGGGCTGGCGCTCGGGCTGATGGGCAGCTTCGTCCTTCGCCGGGCGGAGGACGCGCTGGCGGAGATCATGGCCACCACCGCCCTCGCCTTCGCCGCGTTCGTGGGGGCCGAGGAGCTGCGCGTCTCCGGAGCAATTGCCGCGGTGACCGCGGGTCTCACCGTGGGCGCCACGGCGAGACGCACGCTCTCCCCCAGCAGTCAGGTCGCGATCCACTCCTTCTGGGAGTACATGGCCTTCGGGGTCAACACCTTCCTCTTCCTCCTGGTGGGGCTCTCCAGCAACCCGACGACGCTCCTCAGCTCGGCGCCGCAGACCGCGATCGCCGTGGCCTGCGTGTTCGCGGGGCGCGCGGTGGCGATCTACCTGCCCTTCCTGGTCCTGGGCTGGGTCCGTCCGTCGCAGACCGTCCCGCCGCGCTGGCAACACGTCTTCGTCATCGGCAACATCAAGGGGGCGCTGTCGATCGCGCTGGCGCTCGCGTTGCCCAAGGAGATTCCGTTCCGGGCCCTGCTGGTGGACGTGGCCTTCGGCGTCACCTTCATCTCCCTGGTCGTCCAGGGGCTCCTGCTCCCCCGCGCACTGGACTGGCTGGGCCTGACCCGGCGCGATCCGCTGCTCTCGGCGGTCTCCGAGCACCAGGCCAAGCTGATCACTGCTCGTGCGGCACGCGCCGAGCTGGACACGCTCCTGGCGAACGGCATGGTGCCGCGGATGGCCTACGAGCGTCTCCGGAGCGAGTACCAGGTCACCATCGCCGAGGCCGAACGGGAGATCCGCCGGCTCCAGGACCGCAACATCGCCCAGGGTGCACGGCTCCTGCTCGCCGTCCGGCGCCGGCTGATCGACGCCGAGCGCGCGGCGCTCACCGCAGCCGAGCGAACCGGGCTCATCGACGTGGACGTGGCCGAGCGGCACCTCCTCCGGCTCGACGAGCGTACCCTCGCGCTGGAGCGGCTCATCCACGCTGCCGGGGACATCGAGATCGGCCCGGCCGGGGAGAAGGCCTCGTGAGGATCCTCATTGCCGGCGGAGGCCGGGTCGGTGGCGTGCTCGCCGCGAAGCTGATCGCCGAGCAACATCAGGTCACGGTCGTGGAGCGCGACCGGGCGGTGTGCGACCGGCTCTTCGAGGAGGTCGGAGCCCTGGTGGTGTGCGGCGACGCGATGAATCCGCAGGTCCTGGAGTCCGCGGGGATCGTCGGAACGGACGTGGCCTGCGCCGTCCTCCCCCGCGACTCGGACAACCTCGCCTTCGCGATGCTGGTCCGCACCGTCGGCGGGGCGCGCACGATGGTCCGCATGCTCGACCCCAGCTACCGTCAGGCCTACGTGCTCGCGGGCGTCCGGGACATCATCGCCGAGGCGGAGGTGGTGGTGGCGAAGATGACCACCGCCATCGACTTCCCTCAGATCGCGGGCTCGCTCCCGCTCGCCGCCGGAGACGCGGTTCTCTTCGAGGTGGTCATCAAGCCGCGGGCGGTGGTGGCGGGCCGGAGCGTGGCCCAGGTTCGCGCGGACCCCGACTTTCCGAAGGAGTGCGTGTTCATCGGCTTCCTCGACGCCGAGGGAAAGATTGCGCTCCCCGACGGGGCCACCACGCTCCGGCCGGGACACACCGCCATCCTCGTCACCCGGCGCGGCGGTCTCGGCCAGGCCGTCGACGTGCTCACCCGGGAACCGGTGGTCCAGGACCCCGCCGCCCAGCTGGTGGACGCGCTCCGGCGGGTGGATTTCCTGGCGCCACTCGACGACGCCGAGATCGAGCGGATCGCGCAGGGCATCGTGGTGCGCACCGAGCGAGCGGGGGAGGTGCTCTTCCGGCGCGGCGACCCCGGCGAGACCTTCTACATCGTGCTCTCCGGCGAGGTGACCCTGGAGACCGAGGACGGCAAGGCCCTGGAGCACGTCAACCCCGGCGGGTTCTTCGGAGAGATTGCGCTCCTCACCGGGCAGCCGCGCTCGACCCAGGCCATCGTCCGCCAGGACGCGCAGCTCGCGGAGATCGGGCGGGACGAATTCCAGGAGGTGGTGATGGCCAACCCCACGGTGGCCGTGGGCATGAGCCGGATCCTGGGCCAGCGACTGGCCAACACCTCCCGGGCTCCTGCGCCGAAGAAACGCGGGCTCTTCAGACGCTGAGCCCCGGCTCCCCTCCCCGGGGCTCAACCGCGCATCTGGTGCCGCCGCATGATGCGGTGGAGGTGGGCGCGGTCGACCCGGGCCGTTGCTGCGGCCTGAGACACGTTCCCCTCGTGCCGCTCGAGGAGCGCACGGACGTAGTTCCTCTCGAAGGTGGCGAGCAACCGCCTCCGGGCCTCGGAGAACGGAATGCTCACGTCCAGGGCATCGAGGCGCTGCGGCATGGGATCCTCGGGCGAGGGCTGCAGGGCCTCGTGCAGCGCCGCGCAGCGCTCGAGGTGGTTCCTGAGCTCGCGGACGTTCCCCGCCCAGGGCGAGAGCTGGAGGTGGGCGAGGAAGGCCGGATCGGTGAGAGCACGCCGGGTCTCCTCGTCGAGGGTGAGCCGCCCCAGGAGCTGGCGGGCGATGAGCGGGATGTCGCCGGGCCGCTCCCGGAGCGCCGGCAGGCGCACGGTGAGCACGGCGAGCCGGAAGTAGAGGTCGGGCCGGAACCGGCCGACGTTGACCTCCGTCCGGAGCTCGCGATTCGTGGCGGCGATGAGCCGGACGTCGACCGGGAGGTGACGGTTGGAGCCGACCCGGCGGACCTCTCGCGCCTCGAGGACCCGGAGCAGCTTCGGCTGGAGCTCGGGAGGGAGCTCCCCCACCTCGTCCAGGAACACGGTTCCCCCGTCCGCCTCCTCGAACACCCCCACCCGACGCTGCGTCGCGCCGGTGAACGCGCCTCGTTCGTGGCCGAAGAGCTCGGACTCGAGGAGGTTCGCTGGCACGGCGGCGCAGTCCACGACGCGAAACGGCTTGCTCGCGCGGCCGCTGCGCTCGTGCAGCAGCTCCGCCGCCTCGCTCTTGCCGGTGCCGGACTCCCCGGTGAGGAGGACGGTGACGCCGGAGGCCGCGGCCTTCTCCAGGAGCGCGAAGGCCGCCCGGAGCGGGAGCGACGAGCCCACCAGGGTGCCGAAGCTGCCGACCGACGCGACCGGCAGCTCGTTGCGTTCCGCCAGCGGGGTGAAGGCCAGCTCCAGCTGACCGACCCGGAGGACCATCCCCTCCTGGAGCTCGGCCTCGCGGATCCGCACCCCGTTCACCCGAGTTCCGTTGCGGCTCCCCAGGTCCTTGACCCAGGCGTGCCCCTCGCGGTCGACGAACACCTCGCAGTGGAAGCGAGACACCGTTCGGTCGCGAACCTCGACCTCGTTCAGCGGGTGCGAACCGATCTGGAGCCGATCCGACGAGGAGTCGAACGACTTTCCCTCCAGCTCCCCGTTGAGCCCCCGGAGCCGGAACCGCTGCACGGCGGGCCGCAGGACGCTGCCGGCCACCACCGACACGGTCTCCGGGACCGGATCTTCCGAGTCGTCCGCGCTGTTCACCACGTCGGGTCCTCGCCCAGGAAATACCACAGCGCCGACACGGGCGAGGGCCCGCCCCCCGGAAGGAGCGGGCCCCTCGGCTCGTCAGGCACGCGGGCTCAGAACATCCATCCCACCGAGATCAGGCCCGCCAGCGGGATGCCGTTCTTCAGCCAGCGGTCTGCGGTCTCCTTGACGCTGGTGGTGGTGCCCGTCGGGTCGGGGCTGGCCTCCGAGCGGTAGCCCAGCGGGAACGCCCAGGCGACGTCGATTCCGAAGAAGAAGCCGCTGGGCTGGATCCACCGGGCGCCGATCTGCGGCCCGAGGAAGTCGCTGCTGGCGCGGACCGACCCCGTGCCCTGGGCGACGGTCGCCGAGGCCTCCACGCCGTAGTGGCCGTACACCGCGCCGACGAAGAACACGTCCCCGAACGGGTAGACGCGCGCGGCCACGTTCCACATCGAGTAGCTGACGTCCACTCCGGCGATGGTGAGCTTCGGGAAGAGGCCGTAGTCGAAGGACGCGCCGAAGTAGCGGAGCACCTTCACCTCGGCTCCCAAGGTGGGGGTGGGCACGGCCACCGACAGCCGCGGGCCGATGAGGACGCCGGGGATCAGCCCGGACACCTTCGGGCCCGACCCGCGCCCGGACGACCCGTCGGCGTCGACGTGCGTCCGGACCTCGGACGTTCCCGGCACCATCGCCGAGGTGCTGGAGGGCGCCTCGCCGGCGCGGGCGAGCGGCGCCGCGAGGACGAGTGCCGCGGCG
>DASROG010000382.1:0-4410 GCA_035646995.1 Myxococcaceae bacterium | reverse complement strand
GTGCGGAGCCTGGTGTACCTGGGCGGGGCGGACGCCGGGGATGGGCTCCCCCTGGTGAGGACACTCGAGCGCGCGAGCCAGGACTTCGCCCCCCGGGTCTACCTGCTCGCGCGCCGCGCGGAGGTGACCCCGCGCCCGGGCCTGACCCCGCTGGTCCTCGGCGGCGACGAGCGGCTCGTCCGGCACCAGTTCGTGCTCTGGCTCCACGGCTCGGCGGCGTACGCGCTGCTCCAGCGGCGGGGGCGGGGTGCGACCTGGGCCTTCCACTCCTCGGACGCGGCGCTGGTGGACGGCCTCGTCTCCAAGCTGCAGACCGCGTACGACCTGCAACCGTACTGACCGCCTCCTGAGCCATGACGACCATCAGAAAGGTGCTGCTCGCCGACCCCGACCTGACCTCGGTGCGCGCCCTCACCCGGGCGCTCCGGCAGAAGGGATGCCAGGTCTACTCGGCACGCGACGGGGCCCGGGCGCTGGAGCTGGCGGTGCTGCGCCACCCGGACCTGGTGCTCTTCGACCACGGCTGCCCGGTGCTCGACGCCCGGACCTTCGTCGACATCCTCCGCACCAACCCCCGGACCGACACCATCCCGGTGGTGGTGACCACCAGCGCCGAGCAGGCCGACGAGGCGATGCGAGACGGCCACGGGGCGCTGCTGCGCAAGCCGTACAACCTCGACGAGGTGCTCGCCCACATCGACGATCTCCTGGCCCGGGCCGAGCGCGAGGACGGAGAGTCCCAGGAGATCGAGGGCGCGCTGGCCCAGCTCGCCCTGCCGGACCTCCTCCAGACCCTCGCCCTGGCCCGGCGCACCGGGCGGGTGACCCTCCGGCGCGGCAACGAGCGGGGGGAGGTGGAGCTCGCGGAGGGCCGCCCGGTGGACGCGCGGGTGGGTGCGGTCCAGGGGGAGAAGGCGCTCTTCCGGCTCCTGGAGTGGGCGGAGGGGACGTTCTCCTTCCAGCCTGGACCACCGGCCGCCGAGGCGCGGATCGACAGGGGGGCGGACGAGCTGCTGCTCGATGCCGCGCGGCAGAGCGACGAGTGCCGGCGGCTGCTGGAGGCCCTCCCCGAACCCGGGACACGCTGGGCGCAGACTCCGGGGGCGGCGCTCCGAGCAGTGCCGCCGCTCGCCCGGGAGGTGCTGGGCAGGCTGGACACGCCGCGGAGCGTGCCGGAGCTGTCGGACGACGTGGAGGCCGCGGACCTCGCGGTCCTCCAGGCGGTGGCGATGTTGCACGGGGAGGGGCTCATCGTCCCGGTGGACGTGGACTCCCCGCCGGCCCCGGAGCCGCTGCTCACCGCGGCCGAGGCCCACGCGGTCCGGGCGCGCGCCCAGCGAGGACGGAACACCTCGCGAGGCCAGGTGGTGAAGGTGCTGCTCGCGGCGCGTGACGGCGCGGCGGCGCGGGAGGCCCTCGCCGGGCTGCCCCTCCTCGCGCCCGAGGGAACCCTGGTGGAGGAGCTCGGGACGGTGGCCGAGCTCGAGGTGGCGGAGGGCCTGCTGCTCCACTTCTGCATCGTCCCCTCGGCGGAGCTGGGCCGGCCACTGTGGCGCCCCTTCACCTCCGATGCCGCGGGGCTGGTGGTGGCCGAGCCCTCGCCGCCGATGCTGGCCCTGGCCCGCTTCGTCGCCGACGAGCAGCGCGCGCCGGTTGCGGTGCTGGGCCCGTCGTGCCCCGAGGAGCTCTCGCGCCGCGGCGCCTCCGCGCATCCGGACGCGCGCGAGGCGCTCCGGGCCGTGCTGCTCGCCTTCGCCGGGCTGGCGGGGTGAGCCCCCGGTCCCGTCCCTAGCCCGAGGACCGCGCGCGCCGCAGTGCCTCGGGCATGCCCGGCACGCGGAGGAGCAGCGCGTACTCCTCGCCGGTGAGGAACGCGGTCCGCCGTCCGGCGAGGTCGTCAAAGCGAAGCTCCACCCGCAGGTCGCCCTCCGCCCCCTCCTCACGCACCTCGGGAGGCTCGCCCCGGTCCAGGCACCGCCGGACGTCCCGCGCGAGGCCGCGGAGCCGCCGGGCGAGGGTGAGTGCCCGCTTTCCCTCCGGTGTCTCGAAGGTGTGGAAGTGCCGGTTCCGCGACAGCGGCCGTGAGGGCTCCAGGAGCCGTTCCACGAGTCGGCGGACGAAGGAATCCATCATCGGGGGCACGCGAGCGTAGCAACGGCCCGGGGCCCTCGCCCGTTCCCGGGCCCGGCGCGCCGCCCGTGCTCAGGCGTGCGCGACCGGCTGCTCCTCCACCGCCGTCCGGGGGGCCACCGGGACGCGGAGGTGGAAGACGGTCCCCGACGGGCCGGTGCGCTCGCACCCCAGCGCGCCTCCGTGCGCCTCGAGGATCTGCCGGCTGAGCGCGAGCCCGAGGCCGGTCCCGTGCCGCTTGGTGGTGAAGAGCGGGTCGAAGAGGTGGGGGCGGGCCTCCTCGGGGATCCCGTGCCCGGTGTCCTCCACCCGGACGTGCACCGCCCCGTCCTCGGCCGAGGTGAACAGCCGGAGCGTGCCACCCCCCTCCATCGCCTCGCGGGCGTTGCGGACCAGGTTGAGCAGCACCTGGCGCAGCTGGCCCTCGTCCACCAGAGCCCGCGGGAGCCCGGGGTCGAGCCTCCGCTCGACCCGGATGCCGGCGCGACCCAGCTCGCCCGCGGCGAAGTCCAGCACGCCGTCCACGATGCGGTTCACGTCCTCGGCGACGAGCGCCGGGGCAGGGGAGCGGGCCATGCGCAGGTAGCGCTCGGTGGTCTCGGTCAATCTATCAACCTCGCGGGTGACCGCCTGGAGCAGCGCCTTGACCTCCTCCGCCTCGGCCGGGGTCCCGAAGCGGGCGTGGTCCAGCGCGTCCTGCAGCATCTCCACGTTGAGACCGATGGAGCTGAGCGGGTTCCGCACCTCGTGAGCGACCTGCGCCGAGACCCGTCCCACTGCCGCCAGCCGCTCGGCGCGAAGCAGGGCCTGCTGCTGCCGGGCCAGGGCCTGCTCGCGTTCCTCGAGAGCGCGGGTCATGGCGTCGAACTCGCGGCCGAGCTGGGAGATCTCGTCGTCGCCGGGGATGTTCAGCTGCCCGGTGTAGTCACCGCGGCGGATGCGGCCCACGCCGGCGATGAGCGCTCGCACCGGGCGCAGGCTCCGGGCCGAGAGCGCCGTGGCGAGGAGGCCCACGGCGATCGCCGCCACCGACAGGCCGATGAGCAGGACCCCCCGCCGCCGGTCCCGCCGCTCGGCCTCCTCCACCACCGCCCTGGTCCGGGTGTCGAGCGCGGCCCGGAGCGCCCGGAGCTCCCGCGAGAGCGAGTCCTGCGCGCTGGCCAGGGTGCGCTGGGCCTCGGGGGGCGGTTTGTCGGACCAGGTGCTGGCGGTCGTTCGCTCCACCACCTCGAGGTCGCGGGCCACGTGGTCGACGCGGGCCTGCACCGCGTCGAGGAAGGAACGCTCGGAGGCCGGGGCGGTTGTCCGGAGGGACGAGAGGGTCGCCTCGAGCGAGCTCAGCCGCGCGTGCAGGAGGGGCGGGTAGGTCAGCGGGGCCAGCCGGGCCAGCGCGGCGCGAGTCTGGGGGTCGGCCTCGGCGCTGATCTGCGCCGCCTCCTGGGCCTGGTTCCGCTGGAAGGAGTCGAGGGCCGCCGCGTCCTGGACGAGCGGGAGGTAGCCCTGGCTCACCAGGCGGATCTCCTGCTGGTTCCGGTGCAGCTCGCTGACGCTGAAGAGGATGAGCAGGCCGAAGGTGACCAGGACCACCGCGTGGCCGAGGAAGATGCGCGTGGCCAGCGACACCCTGGGCAGCCGGCCCGGTGGGTGCGCGCCGGTCAGCCAGCCTTCTCCGCGTGCTGGGCGGCCGGGGCGGAGGCGTCCGCGGCCGCGTTCTCGAGGCGGGCGTCGGCCCCGGTGGCCGTCTCGGTGACCGCCGGCGCGTGGCCCGCCTCCCCGGCGGGCTCGAGGGGCCGCGTGCGCCGGGCAATCTCCGCCGCCTCGGCTGCCGCGCGCTCCTCCACCGAGCGGTCGGAGGCGGCCACCTCGTCGGCGGTGAGCTCGGTGCGGTCGGCGGCGAGGCCGCTCTTCTTCTCCAGATCTCGGATGGCGCGGCGGAGCAGGTCGCGCTCGAGGAGGGTGCGGTTCAGGCGCTTCTCCAGCGCCTTGAACTTGTCCTTGAGAAGGTCCAGCTCGCCCTTGATGACGGTGTAGACCCTCGCCTGCGTCTCGGTGCGCCCCTTCAGCCGGCGGACCTCCGCCGACAGCTCCTGCGCGCGGGCGCGCTCCCGGTTGGCCAGGTGCTCGAGCCGCTCCATCTTCTCCCGGTCGGTGTCCGACAGCTCGCGGAAGCGACGCGGCTCGTGAGCGGGCGGCGCCGCGGCCGGAGGCGCCGGCGTGGGCTGCGGCGCCGGCGCGGGTGCGGGACGGCGCATCCGGAACGCCTCGGCCTCGCCCTTCAGC
>DASROG010000381.1:0-4032 GCA_035646995.1 Myxococcaceae bacterium | reverse complement strand
CCCCCAGCTCGAGCACCTCCCCGCGCGCCCGCTCGAGCAGCGTGCGGCGCCAGTCGCGGAGCCCCGCGCGTTCGCTGCCCTCGAGGAACCGGTCGTACGTCCGGGCCATCAGCCAACCCACGTCGGCGCTCCTCCCTGTCGGATCCGGGGTGAAGCAGGGCCAAGCCTGCGCTAGAGAGCCGCCCGAGGAAAGATGCCCAAGCCCATCGTCATCTGGCCGGACAAGGTGCTGTCCACGCGGACTCGCCCGGTGACCGAGTTCGGTCCCGCGCTCGATCCACTGCTCGAGGAGATGATGGAGTCGCTGCGCGCCGCGGAGGGGATCGGTATCGCCGCGAATCAGATCGGCGTTCCCCTGGCCATCGCCTGGGTGGGGCGCGAGGACGGCACCTTCTTCGAGATCGCCAATCCGGTGGTGCTGGAGACGAGCGAGCCGGTGAGGTTCGAGGAAGGGTGCCTGTCGGTCCCCGACGAGTGGGAGCAGACGCCCCGGTTCGGCAAGGTCCGCGTGCGCTACCAGGACCGGACCGGCGCCCACCAGGAGGTGGCGGCCGAGGGGCGATTGGCCCACGTCCTCCAGCACGAGATCGACCACCTCGCGGGAACCACCTTCGTGGACCACCTGTCGCAGCTCAAGCGCGCGCTGATCCGCAAGCGAATGCAGAGGCTCCAGAAGGAGCGCGCCGCGGAGAAGGCGGGCGGCCACGTCCACACCGACGAGTGCGACCACGACTGAGGGCACCCCGCCCGTTCCGGCGAGGCCGGGCCCCCTCGTGAGGTCGAGATCCCGCGTATTTCCAGACCGGGCCCCACGGGGTGCTGGCGCAATGCGTTGGGGAGGAGACGTTCTCGGCCGGGCAGCGTGGGTCTTCCGGTCGACGGGCGCTTGCCGCCCCGCCGGTCCCGCTGCTGATTCATCGCCTGAAACCGGCCCGGCCCGTGCGAGTCTCGGGCCCCCGTGACCACCGACGACCGCAACTTCCGGCTCTCCCGCGACGTCCTGCCCCGGCGAATCCTGGCGAGCCTCACCCTGGACATGGACGCGCGCACCTTCGCCGGTGAAGCCGATCTGGCGCTCTCGGTGGAGCGAGCGGTGCGGAGCATCGTGCTCCACGCGGTGGAGCTGGACGTGTCCCATGTCGAGGTGCACGCCGGCGGCAGCGTTCAGCCGGCGCGTGTCACGGTCCGCCCGGTGAGCGAGACGGTGGTGCTCGATGTCGACGCCGAGGTTCCAGCGGGCGAGGCGCGGCTCGTGCTCCGCTGGACCGGTCGCTTCACCGAGGGCCTTCGCGGACTGTACCTGGCGGGCTCGGTCGCGGCGACGCAGTTCGAGGCCGCGGATGCGCGCCGGGTCTTCCCCTGCTTCGACGAGCCATCGTTCAAGTGCACCTGGGCGCTCACGGTGAAGGTGCCTCCGAACCTGGTGGCCCTCGGCAACGGCCGCGTGCTCGCCGAGGAGCTCGAGGGCCCGCACCGCAAGGTCCGCTTCGCCGAGACCGAGGTGCTCCCCAGCTACCTGGTGGCGCTGGTGGTGGGCCCGCTGGTCTCGACCGGCGCGGAGACCACGGCAGGCGTCCCGGTCCGCACCTGGTGTCTCGAGGAGAAGCGGGGCCTGCTCGGCTTCGGTCAGAAGACCGCGCTGGCCGTCCTGCCGATGCTCCAGGACTACTTCGGACTCCCCTACGCCTTCGGCAAGCTCGACCAGGTGGGCATCCCGGATTTCGAGGCCGGGGCGATGGAGAACGCCGGACTCATCACCTACCGGGAGCTGGCGCTGCTGCTCGATCCGGCCACCGCGCCGCTCGCGGTGCAGAAGCGGGTGGCCGAGGTCATCACGCACGAGCTCGCGCACCAGTGGTTCGGCAACTGGGTCACCATGGTCTGGTGGGACGACCTCTGGCTCAACGAGGCATTCGCCACCTGGATGGCCTACAAGATCGTGGACCGCTGGCGTCCCGACTGGCGGGTGTGGCTCGACTTCGACGCGGGAAAGGCGACGGCGCTGCACCTCGACGCGCTCCGCTCCACGCACCCCATCCGCGGCACGGTGGCGAACGCCGCCGAGGCCACCGAGAGCTTCGACGCCATCACCTACGAGAAGGGCGGCGCGGTCCTGCGGATGATCGAGGGCTTCCTGGGGGAGGAGTCGTTCCGCTCGGGCATCCGCGACTACATGCGCCGGCATGCCCGCGCGAACGCCGTCGCCGACGACCTCTGGGGCGCGCTCGCCCGTGCCTCGCATGCGCCGGTGGTCGAGCTGGCCAACGCCTGGATCCGCCAGAGCGGCTACCCGGTGGTGAGCGTCGCGCTCGCGGGCAACCGGGTGCGGCTCTCCCAGGAGCGCTTCTTCTCCGAGCCCCGCCTCGGCGGGCCCGAGATCTGGCCGGTCCCCCTGGTGCTGGCATGGGGAGACGACCGCGGGCGGCAGACCCGGACCTTTCTCCTCGAGCAGCGGACCGGCGAGGTCACGCTCGAGGCCTCCGGTCCGGTGCGGTGGCTCGACGTGAACGCCGGCTCGACCGGCTTCTACCGGGTGGCGTACTCGCCCGAGCTGCTCGCCGCGCTGGGGAAGTCACTGGGCGCGCTGCTCCCCGCCGAGCGCATCGGGCTTCTGGCCGACCAGTGGGCGCTGGTGCGGGCGGGGCGTGCCCGCATCGCCGACTTCCTCGATCTCGCGCTCGCCTTCGGCGACGAGTCGGACCACGCCGTCCTGGACGAGCTGATGGGCCGCCTCGGGTACATCGAGGCACGCCTGGTCGACGGCGAGGACCAGGAACGCTTCCGCCGGCTGGTCGAGCGGATGTTCCTCGGTCGTTTCCAGGCGATGGGCTGGGATCCGGTGGCCGGCGAGACGGATCAGGACCGGCTGCGGCGGGCGGCGCTGCTCCGGGCGGTGGCGGGCGTGGCACGCGCCCGATCGGTGCTCGCCG
The DNA here is from genome assembly GCA_035646995.1 of Myxococcaceae bacterium. Lineage (GTDB taxonomy): Bacteria > Myxococcota > Myxococcia > Myxococcales > Myxococcaceae > RPRB01. The sequence goes on along the minus strand of DASROG010000381.1, from coordinate 1,102 downwards.
AGACGGCGCCGCGGGTGGACCGGGTGCTGAACGGGCAACGGACCGCGCTGGACCCGAACCTGGTGGACACCGCGGTGGCGGTCACCGCGCGCGACGGCGACGCCGAGCTGCTGGACCGGCTTCGGGCGGCGTTCCCCAGGGAGGCGGACCCGGCAGTGAAGCGGCGGTACCTCCTCGCCCTGACCGCCTTCGAGCGGCCGGAGCTGGCGACACGCGCGGAGGGCATGCTGCTCGACCCGGTGGTGCCGCTCCAGGACTTTGCCTCCTTCGTGCACGGGCTGCTGGCGAACCGGGTGGGCCGCGAGGGGAGCTGGAAGCTGCTCCGTGACCGCTGGTCGGCGGTGGTGGAGCGGACGGCGCAGGCCCCCATGCTGCTCCGGCGGGTGGTGGAGGCGCTGGGGAACCTCCGCGAGCGACGGCACCTCGACGAGGCCCGGGCGTTCCTCGAGGCACACCCGGTGCGCGAGGCGCAACAGGCCGTCGCCCAGACTTTGGAGCGGCTGGCGCAGGACGTGGCGTTGCGCGAGCGGCTGGTTCCGGAGGTCTCGGTGTGGCTCCGCGGACGGTGAGGCGCTCCGGGGGCTCGCGTGGTCGCGGGTCGTCGGGGCGGTCCGGCACGACGGCGCGGCGCAGCGGGGCTCCGCGGAGCAAGCACGCGGCCGGGGCCGGCATGAAGGAGGCGCGGCGGCGCGAAGGCACGAGCTCCGGCGGCCGATCGAGCACGGGCGGGCGCTCGGCCCCGGCGGCCGCAAAGAGGGACCCCGCGGCCGTGGTCCGCGGACCGGCGAGGACCTCCAGTCGGAGCAAGCGCTTCGCCGGCGACACCCTGGAGCGCCTCTGGGTCTCCGATCGGGCCGCGTGGAGGATCTGGCTGGAGGAAAATCACGCGAGGGATGCAGGGGTGTGGCTGGTCTCGTTCAAGAAGGCGACCGGGAAGCCGCGCCTCGAGTACGAGGAGGCGGTCGAGGAGGCGCTGTGCTTCGGCTGGATCGACAGCACGGTGCGGACGCTCGACGAGCAGCGGGCGATGCAGCTCTTCAGCCCGCGCAAGGCGCGGAGCCCCTGGTCGGGGTCCAACAAGATTCGCGTGGAGAGGCTGGTC
>DASROG010000380.1:0-5749 GCA_035646995.1 Myxococcaceae bacterium | reverse complement strand
TCCCCCTCCCGGCCCCGGAGGAGGAGCGCCGCGCCCAGACCGAGCACCAGGCCCAGCCCCACGACCCCGAGTGCCCTGCGCGAGCGGCGAGCCGCTGGCGGCGCGGCCTCGTCCGGGGGAGCCTCGTCGACGTCCACCACGCCCACCACCAGCGGGTGGGGTGCCGTATCCGCCAGTACGTCACCCCGCAAGGCAGCCGGCGGCTCGGACGCCGCGCTCCGGGGCAGGGGCACGTCGAGCGGCATGCCGTCCGGCCGGAGCGCCACCCCGTAGTCCCCGATGCGCACCAGGTCACCGTCCCCGAGCGGGACCGGCTCGGTGATGCGGACGCCGTTGACCTGCGTACCGTTGGCGCTCCGCAGGTCCTCGAGGAGCACCCCGCCGTCCCGGCGGACCAGCCGGGCATGCCGGCGGGACACGTTCCGCTCTGGCAGGTGGACGACGTTGTCCTCGCGCCGGCCGATGGTGATCTCGTCGCGGTCGAGGGGAACCTCCCGGCGCTGCCCCTCGTCGTCCTCGATCACCAGCTTCATGGGTCTACCCGGCCCCTCCCCGGTGCCGGGCCCATGCTACAAGGCGCGGCCGCATGAACGTGAGGGAAGGTGAGGCGCTCCGGCCGGGCATCGCCGAGGCTCTGTTCGGAGACCGCGTCGTCCGTCATCCGTGGGTTCGCCGCCTGCTCGCAGTCGATGCCGAACGTCGGCTGATCGCGATGTCGTTGCTGGTCGGAGCACTGGTGTTCGTTCCCTACGTCGGCGCCGTCGGGCTCTGGGACCCCTGGGAGTCGCATTACGGCGAGGTCGCCCGGGAGATGATCGCCCGGAACGACTACGTGCATCCCTACTGGGAGAGCAGCTGGTTCTTCTCCAAGCCGCCGCTCACCATGTGGATGGACGCGCTGGGCATGGCCCTGGCGGGCACAAACCGGACTCCCGGCAAGCTGACCCTCTACACCGAATGGGCCATGCGGACGCCCTTCGTCCTCCTGGTGCTCGCCTCACTGGCCCTGCTCGCGGTGGCGCTGGGTCGGACGGTGAACCGCCGGGTGGGCCTGGCCAGCACCGTGGTGCTCGCCACCATGCCCCTGTTCTTCCTGGTCACCCGACAGGTGGTCACCGACACGCCCTTCCTGGCCTGCCTCATCGCCGCGATGGCCTGCGCGATCATTGGCCTGTTCGACGAGCGGACGACGCACCGCACCGCGTGGTGGATGGCGTTCTACGTCTTCTGCGGCCTCTCCACCCTGGCCAAGGGCGTGCTCGGTGTGGGGCTGCCGGCGGTCATCCTGCTCGCCTACGCGGCGGCCTGCGTCTTCCCCTGGGACGCCGCGGGCCGCGCGGCCCACTGGCGCTGGCTGAGCAGCGCTGCGTACCGGAAGGAGGTCCGGGACGGGAAGGAACCGATGCCCGCGCTCTTCGCCGAGATGTTCCGGATGCGGCTCCTCACCGGCATCGGAGTCTTCTTCGCCGTCGCCGGTCCCTGGTTCGCGGTGATGTGCGCCTTCCCCGAGGTGGACAACGAGGGGAAGACGTTCTTCTACCGCTTCTTCATCCACGACCACGTCAACCGCCTCTTCGAGGGCGTGCACACCACCACCCCCGGCGGCTCGTTCGTCTACTTCATCGAGCAGGGCGGCTACGCCCTGTTTCCCTGGGTTGCGCTGCTGCCCGGGGCGCTGGCGGTGGTGTCGCCGATGCGGCTGCGCGGGCTGGACGTCCGGGGGAGGGTGGCCTTCATCGCTCTCATCTGGACCATCTTCAGCTTCCTGCTGATGGACGCCTCGGCCACCAAGTTCCACCACTACGTCCTCGTGGTGCTGCCCGGCGTGGCGATCCTCCTCGCGCTGTTCCTCGACCAGCTCTGGGAGGACGGGCCGGGGGCGCACGCGATCCCCCTCCTGATGGGGGCGGTGCTGTTCTTCCTCGTGGCCAAGGACCTCGCCACGACACCCAAGGACTTCACCGATCTGTTCGTCTACAACTACGAGCGGGCCTACCCGCACGAGCTGGACACCCGACCGGTGGTCTTCGGCTGGTCACGGCGGCCACTCATGAGCGGAGACCTGGTGGCGGCGGTGCTGCTGGCCGTCGGGGCGTGGATGACGGTGGGGGCAGGCGGCGAGGATCGCGCCGATCGGCTCAAGACCCGCATGCCCGGGCTGCTCGTCGGTGCGGTGGGGCTCACCGCGCTGGCCACCACCAGCATCCCGGCGCTGGTCAGCCCGATCACCCTGCTCGGGTGTCTGGTGCTCGCCGCCGCCGGGCTGGTGCTCTGGGGAGCGCTGACCGCCCCGAGCCCACACCGGCGCTCGGCGGTCGAGGTCGCCGCGGGCGGCGCGGTGGTGGGCGTGGTGCTCATCGCGGTGCCGTTGCTGCTCCCGCGGGTGAGCGCGGTTGCCCTCAACCTCCGGACGCCGGTGAACGTGAAGATGGGGCTGGTCTGGGCCTTCACCCTCGGCGGCGTGGCGGCGGCGCTCGCCGCGGTCCGGAACTCGCGAACCGGCCTGGTGGGAAGCCTCGGCGCGCTCGCGCTCGGGTTCGCGCTGTGGTTCAGCTGGAGCCACTGGGTGGACCTGAGCCACCACTGGACCCAGCGGGACCTGTTCTGGCGCTACTACGACCGCCGCGGCCCCGGGGAGCCCATCGTGGCCTACATGATGGACTGGAAGGGCGAGACCTTCTACAGCAAGAATACGGTCAAGCAGATCAAGGACAGCCCGGCTCGCATGGCCGCCTTCGCCAACCTTCCCGGGCGGAAGTGGGCTCTGGTGGAGCATCCCCGCCTGGGGCTGCTCCGTCAGGCCGTGGGCCCGGACCACCGCATCGAGCAGGTGGACCGCGATCTCAACGTGAAGTTCGTGCTGGTCACCATCGATTGAGCCGCATCGAGGTCCGCTCCCTCTCCAAGCACTTCGGTCCGCGCACCGCGGTGGAGGGGCTCGACTTCGACGTCGGCGAGGGCGAGGTGTTCGGGCTCCTCGGTCCGAACGGGGCGGGGAAGACCACCACCGTGCGGATGCTCACCGGGCTCCTGCGGCCCTCGTCCGGGGGGGCGACGGTGTGCGGTGTGGCGCTCGACGGAGACGGGGAGGCGCTCCGTTCCCGGGTGGGGCTCCTCACCGAGCAGCCCGGGCTCTACGACCGCCTCACCGCGCGCGAGAACCTCCGCTTCTTCCTCAAGCTCCACCACCGCGACACGAAACAGGCCTGGGAAGCGGCGCGTCGCTGGATGCACCGCTTCGGCCTCGGGGGGCGCGAGGACGACCGCTGCGGCACCTTCAGCAAGGGGATGCGGCAGAAGCTGGCGCTGATCCGCGCCCTCCTCCACGAGCCGCAGGCGCTGTTCCTCGACGAGCCCACCAGCGGGCTGGACCCGGAGTCCGCCCGCGCTGTGCGGGAGGCAGTCGGCGAGCTCGCTGCCGAGGGCCGCACGGTGGTGCTGTGCTCGCACAACATGGGCGAGGTGGAGCGGCTCTGCGCCCGGGTGGCGGTGGTGAAGGGGCGGCTCCTCGCGGTGGGAACGGTGCCCGAGCTGCGCCGGCAGACCGGGGTGGTCGAGGTCCACGTCGAGGGGAGCGCGGGCGCGGCGGGCGAGGCGCTGGGGCCCATCGTCCCGCCCTGCGTCTGGGTGGCCGAGGCGCATGTGCTGCGGGTCACGCTCGCCGCCGGGGTGAGCATCCCCGACGTGGTGGCGCTGCTCGTCCAGGCCCGGGTCAGGATCCACGCGGTGCTGCCGGCCCAGCGCGCCCTCGAGGACGTCTACCTCGAGCTCACCCGCGGCAGCGAGACGGAGGCCACGTGAGCTTCCGCCTGCACCGGGCGCTGGCCGTGAGCTGGAAGGAGGCGCTCGACCTGCGCAAGAACCCGGGGCTCCTGGCCAGCATGCTCGCCCTGCCGGCGGTGCTGGTGCTGGTCCCGACGGGGGTGGTCTGGGCCTGGCTCCGCAACCCGGACGCGGTGACCTTCCGCTCGATGGCGCTGTACTACGACCCCACGCTCCCGCTGAACGCCGATCCGGTGCGGTTCATGATCGACAAGCTGGTGCTCGACTGGTTCGGCGTGTTCCTGCTCATGCCGGTGTTCGTGCCGATCCTCATCTCCTCCCAGAGCGTGGCCGGGGAGAAGGAGCGCCGCACGCTGGAGCCGCTCCTGGCGGCGCCGGTGAGCGCCGCCGAGCTGGTGCTCGGGAAGAGCCTCGCCTCGGTCGTCCCGGCGGTGGCCATCACCTGGCTGTCGTTCGCGGCGTTCGTCGCCGCGGTGGACGCCGTCGCCTGGCCGCTGGTGCACGGCCCGGTGCTCCCGAACGGCATGTGGCTCTTCGGCGTGGGAGTCGTGGCGCCGCTGTTCGCCTTCCTGGGCAACGGGCTGGCAGTGCTGGTGTCGGCGCGAGTCGGAGAGGCCCGGCTGGCGCAGCAGCTGTCGGCGCTGGTGGTGCTGCCCCTGATGGGGCTCGTCGGAGGTCAGCTGGCGGGATGGATCCGCGCCGGCGCCGGGTACTACGCGGTGCAAGGCGCAGTGGTGCTGGTGCTGGACATCCTCCTCATCCAGGCGAGCGTCCGGCTGTTCGACCGCGAGCGGCTGGTCAGCCGCTGGACCTGAAATTCGGTGAAGTCTGGGTGCACCCCCCGGGCTCGCAACGGTGCATGCTCCTGTGCGATCCTCGTGGCACGGAAGGCGCAAGGAGCAATCCTGCCGCCCTCGCCCCGTGATCAGCGACGAAGGTCCCTCCCGGGAGGTTCGCCTTGGGTCTGTTCGATGCACTGAAGGGTGAAGCGCAGCGCAACTTCATCGCCCGCGCCGACGCAGCGAAGGACGACATCATCTACGCGTATCCGGAGCGGAACGTCCGGATGATGACCCAGCTCACCGTCGGGGCCGACGAGGTCGCCATCTTCGTCAAGGACGGGCAGGTGCAGGGGAAGCTCGGGCCCGGGCGGCACACGCTGGATGCCCAGAACATCCCCTTCCTCGGCCGCTTCATCGAGGCCTTCACCGGCGGGAACCTCTTCGTCACCGAGATCTACTTCGTCGGCCTGCGCGAGTTCCCCGGCGTGAAGTTCGGCGGTCCGATCGGCGACGTGCGTGATCCGGAGACCGGCCTGGGCATCGGGACGATGGTCTACGGCGACTTCTCGGTGAAGGTGACCGAGCCGGAGAAGCTGATTCTCGGCCTGGTGGGCCTGCGGCGCACCAGCAACGAGGAGTTCCTCGCCTGGTTCAAGAGCCAGGTGCTGAAGGTGGTGCGCGACCGCATCGCCGAGCTGCTGGTGAAGAAGAAGTGGCCGCTGCTCGACGTGACCTCGGGCGCCTACACCGAGGAGATCGAGCAGGACGTCATCGCCGGCTTCAAGCCGCACGTGGACGCCTACGGGCTGACCGTCGTGCGGATGGGCAACTTCACCGTCTCGATCAAGGACGAGGACGAGGCCACGCTGAAACGGCTGACCAAGGACACCGCCTACAGCAAGCTCGCCGGCGGCTTCCAGCAGTACGCCCAGGGACAGGCGATGCTCGGCGCGGCCGAGGGCATGGCCAAGGGCGGGGAGGGCGGCGGCGGCGGCGCGCTGCAGGGCGCGGGCCTGGGCATCGGCTTCGGGATGGCGCAGGCCTTCCAGCAGGGACAGCAGCGGCCGCCCGCGGCCCCGGCCCCCACGGCGGCGGCGGGCACGCCGTGCCCCAACTGCGGAACGCCGGGCACCGGGAAGTTCTGTGGCAACTGCGGACAGCCGCTCGCCCCCATGGGGAGGAAG
>DASROG010000379.1:0-6223 GCA_035646995.1 Myxococcaceae bacterium | reverse complement strand
TCGCCGTTCCAGGCGCGGCGGGCCCGCCGTCCCGGACCGGACCTGGGCGACCGGGTCCGTCCGGCGGTCATCCCTCCGGCGAACGCCGGGGCCACCCGGGTCGACCCGATGATCCCGCCGCAATCGCCGCCGAGGCCCAGGAGCGACGACGGAGCGTGGCCGTCGTCAGCTGAGGAGAAGGCGACGACCGGATCGCCCGCGAGCGCAAGCGCGGGACCGGTCGATCCAGGTGGTTCCGGCGTCAGGTCGGGCGCGTGATCGCCTCGCTCCACGGAACCGTGCTGGAGAAGTCCGAGGACGAGGCGACCATCGAGGTGGCCGGCGTCGGGTACCGGGTCGCGTTCTCCGTCCGCACCCTGACCAGGCTCCCGCCGGTGGGGGATCCGGTCCGGGTGCGGGTCCGCACCGTCGTGCGCGAGGACGCCCTGGAGCTGTTCGGCTTCCTCACCCCGATCGAGGAGGCGATGTTCACCCTCCTGACGTCGGTGTCCCACGTCGGGCCGCGACTGGCGATGACCGTGCTCTCCGGCCTCGAGGTGGACGAGCTGGTGGTCGCCCTCGAGCGGGGCGAGGTGGCGCGGCTGACCCGCATCCACGGCGTGGGAAGGAAGACCGCCGAGCGGCTGGTGCTGGAGCTGAAGGACAAGGTGAAGGTGTTACCCCGTTCGACCGCCGCGCCCGCCGTGCGTGCCACCGACGAGGGCGCGCGTTCCGACCTGGTCTCCGCGCTCGCCAACCTCGGCTACCGGCCGGCGCAGGCCGAGGCCGCTGCGGAAGCGGCGCTGGCGAAGCTCGGGGCAGCCGAGCTCGAGGCGCTGCTCCGTGAGGCGCTCAGCACCCTGCGCACGGCGTCGTAGCCGGTGGTACCCTCCGGCCTCGCTGGTCGCCGACATGCCCCGCGTGCCTCCCGAAGTCGCCACCCCCGACGAGAAGCGCCTCGAGGCCTCTCTCCGGCCGCGCAACTTCGAGCAGTACGTGGGCCAGTCCACCGTGGTGGAGAAGCTCAAGGTCTACGTGGCAGCGGCCAAGGCGCGGGGCGATGCGCTCGACCACTGCCTCTTCTCCGGACCTCCGGGGCTGGGGAAGACGTCGCTGGCGCACATCCTCGCCGCCGAGCTGGGGGTGGGGCTGCACGTCACCTCCGGGCCGGCGCTGGAGCGCAAGGGCGACCTCACCGGGCTCCTCATCAACCTCCAGCCGCGTGACCTGCTGTTCATCGACGAGATCCACCGCCTGCCCGCGCCCGTGGAGGAATACCTGTACCCGGCGATGGAGGACTTCCGGCTGGACATCACCATCGACTCGGGGCCTGCCGCCCGGGCGATGAAGATCGACCTCCCGCCCTTCACCCTGGTGGGAGCCACCACCCGCACCGGGCTCCTCACCTCGCCCTTGCGGGACCGTTTCGGGATCCAGGAGCGGCTCGACTACTACGCGCCCTCGGATCTGGAGGTCATCCTGGCCCGGAGCGCGGGCATCCTCGGCGTGGAGCTTGCGGAGGATGGCGCGAGGGAGATCGCCACCCGTTCCCGGGGGACGCCGCGCATCGCCAACCGACTGCTCCGGCGGATCCGCGACTTCGCCGAGGTGGCGGGCGTGAAGCGGGTGGGGCGCGAGGTGGCGGCGCGGGCCCTGGAGCGGCTCGAGGTGGACCGGAGCGGGCTCGACCCGATGGACCGGAAGATCCTCCTCACCATCCTGGAGAAGTTCGGCGGCGGACCGGTGGGCGTGGACACCATCGCCGCGAGCGTGGGCGAGCAGCGCGAGACGGTGGAGGACGTCTACGAGCCGTTCCTCATGCAGGAGGGCTTCCTCCACCGCACCCCGCGCGGGCGGGTGGCCACCGCACGCTGCTGGAGGTACTTCGACAAGCCGCCACCGGCGGACGTGCAGGGAGCGCTCTTCTGAGCCCGCTCGGCGATCCGCGGGGCGTGGCCATCCCGCTGCCGCGCATCGGGCCGGGAGCGGAGGTGCGCTTCGCGCGCGACTACTTCCGCGATCTGGTCCGGGACAGCCAACCGCACCCCGGGCTCTCCGCCGAGCGGGAGCGCTGGCTCCGCGGCTGCCGGGTGGAGGGCCGGGAGGAGCGGCTGTTCGAGTTCGAGATGCTGCTCCGGGGCATGGAGCGGTACTTCAAGCTCCACAACCTCCCCATCGACTCCGTCGCTCGCCCGGTGGTCACCCGGGACTTCTCCGAGGAGCTGCGCGACGTGCGGGACGCGCTGGGGCAGGCGATCAAGCTCGCGCGCCGCCTGCTCGACCCCGGGGACGACCAGCGGATGATGTTCCGCCGCTACGTGCAGGAGCAGCTGGTGGACGACCGCGCCCGCCGCGCGCTGCTGGACGAGGAGCTGGAGGAGGACACTCCCCAGGAGAGCCTGTTCCTCCTGCGGCAGAGCTTCGAGTCGCTCCGCACGGTGGTGGACTCGCTCCTCAAGCTGGAGACGGTGAGCTACCGGGTCTTCCACGAGGTGGGGAACCTCGTGCTCCGGGCAATCGTGCACAACCAGTACTTCCGCCCCTTCCGCCCGCTCGAGTTCTGCCTCGAGTTCGATCGGGTGAAGTCGGTGCCGGTGCTCGACGCGCTCCGGAAGCTGGGAGATCCCGAGCGCCGCCTCTTCACCACGGTGTTCCTCGGCCTCTTCCGGCTCCTGCACTACCTGACCTACGTCCGGGCGACGCCACGCGGGGTGGAGCGGCGGTCCCGGGTGGTGCTGGCGCTCGCGCGCAGCGAGGCCCTGACCCTGGTGGGCTACCTGCGCACGGAGCTCGCGCCGCGGGTGACCCTGCGCCGGCACCAGGGAGCGGCCCTCCGGGCCTCCCGCGATCTCTCCCGGCTGGCCGACGAGCTCGGACGCCGGCTGCGCCACGAGGCGGATGACCCCGAGCGGGTGCTGCACATCGGCGCCTCCGCGGCCGAGCACCTGAGGTCACAGGTCGTCCGGCTGGCCGCCGCGGTCGAGGCGCGCCTCCCGCCCGACGAGAGCTTCATCCGCCTGGTCTCCCCGGTGGTGCTCGCCCAGCGCCTTCGCAACGACCTCTGGGTGTTCGCCCAGCTGGCCCGCGCGGCCGACGAGGCCCTCACCGGCGGCACCGACCAGGCGGTTCAGGCGCTGGACGCGCTGGGCTCGTTCCTCTCCTACTTCCAGGACGTCAGCTACCAGCTGCTCCGGTACGGGGACCTCCAGGCCTTCGACCAGTTCGCCGCGATCCTCCGGGAGGCCGGGGCCATCCCGGCCGGACCCATGGCCCGGGCCCGTCTGGGGGAGGAGTGCCGGGCATTCGCCGAGGCCGCCGAGGGTTGCTTCGTCGCGGTGGGACGCCGCTCCGACGTGGCCGGTCGTCGGTTCGACGAATCCCACGCCCGGGCGGTGCTGGCGAAGTTTCAGCAGGTGTAGAAAAGTACCCGGTCCACAGCCGGACAGCAGAAAAGTCCGACAGGACGGATAGTTGCGCGGTTGTACGCCTGTTGGTTAAGTCTCCGGCCGTTGCCACGTTGCGGCATGCGGGGGGGAGTCCCAGCCATGCACAACTTCGGTTCCCGATCGGTGTCCAGGTCTCAGAGCGCATGAGCGACGCGTCATTCCACCAGCGGACCCTGGAGCAGCCGGTCTCGACCCGAGGGGTGGGCCTCCACTCCGGCGCGCAGGTCACGCTGACGCTCCGCCCCGCCCCCGCCGACCACGGCATCGTCTTCCACCGGGTGGACGTCCCCGGCGCTCCGGGCATCCCCGCGACCGCCGCGCACGTGGTGGACACGGCACTGGCCACGACCCTGGGGAAGGGTCAGGTCCGCGTGGGGACGGTGGAGCACGTGCTCGCCGCGCTGAGCGGCCTCGGCATCGACAATGCCCGCATCGAGGTGGACGGGCCCGAGGTGCCCATCCTCGACGGCAGCTCCGGGCCGTTCCTCTACCTGGTCCGCTCGGCGGGGATCCGGATCCTCGAGGAGCCGAAGTCGTTCGTGGTCATCCGGCGGCCGGTGGTGCTCCGGGACGGAGACCGTGAGGCATCGCTCTCTCCCTGTGACCGGCTGCGGGTCGACTGCGCGATCGACTTCCACCACCCGCTGGTGCCGGGGCAGTCGCTCTCCATCGACTTCTCCAGCAGCAGCTTCACCCGGGAGCTCGCCCGCGCCCGCACCTTCGGCTTCCTCAAGGACGTGGAGCGGATGAAGTCGGCCGGGCTCGCGCGCGGTGGCTCGCTGGAGAACGCGATCGTGGTGGACGAGTTCAGCATCCTCAACCCCGAGGGGCTGCGCTACCCGGACGAGTTCGTGCGGCACAAGACGCTCGACGCCTTCGGCGACCTCGCGCTGTTCGGCCATCCGGTCATCGGGCACCTCCGGGTGAAGAAGAGCGGGCACGCGCTCCACCACCGCCTGGTGAGTCGGGTGATGGCCGACACCTCGGCGTACGCCATCGTCCGGGCGCGGCGGCGCGAGCTCGAGCGGCTCGACCTCCGGGTTCCCGACCTGGCGCTGGCGCTCGACTCCATCTGAGCCCCGGCAGGCGCGGCACCCTCATCGCCCCACCCGCCGGGAAGACCGGAGCGGTCTCGCGGGTTTCCAGGCTTGCGCCACGTTGTCCAATGCTGGAAGGTGCGCCCAACCCCATGAAACTTTCCTGGTCCTACGTCCCTGCGGCGCTCGCCGCCTTCGTGCTGGCCTGCGCCTGCTCCAAGTCCGCGAGCACCGGCTCGTCCACCGCCGCGTCCGGCACCGGGACGGCGCCGGATCGGGTGGTGGCCACCTTTAATGGCGGGAAGATCACCGCTGGCGAGCTGGAGAAGGAGGCCCGCCCGCAGATCGCGGAGCTGGAGAACAAGATGTACCAGGCCCGCAAGCAGGCCCTCGAGCAGATGGCGATGGAGCGCATCGTCAAGGCCGAGGCGGCGAAGGCCGGTCTCACCGAGCAGGACTACATCCGCAAGCGCGTCGAGGAGGCCCCGGTCCAGCAGCCCACCGAGGCGCAGGAGCGTCAGTTCTACGACCGGCTGAAGAGCGCCGGGCAGATTCCCCCGGAGGCGACCTTCGAGTCGCTGAAGGACCGCATCGGTCAGGCGCTGATCAACCAGCAGCGGCAGGGACAGATGCAGAAGGTGATCGCCGACCTCCAGAAGCAGGCCAACCTCAAGCTGGACCTGCCGCAACCCCGGATCTCGGTGGCGGCAGAGGGTCCGACCCGCGGGCCCAAGGACGCACCGGTGACCATCGTGGAGTTCTCGGACTTCGAGTGTCCGTACTGCGGCTCGGCCCACGACACGGTGGAGCAGGTGATGAACGCCTACGCGGGGAAGGTGCGGCTGGTGTACCGGCAGTTCCCGCTGAGCTTCCACCCTCGGGCGGCGAAGGCCGCCGAGGCGTCGCTCTGCGCCGGCGACCAGGGCAAGTTCTGGGAGTACCACGACGTGCTCTTCAAGAATCAGAAGAAGCTCGAGCCGACCGATCTCAAGGCCCACGCCACCGAGGTCGGGCTGGATGCCCAGAAGTTCGGCCAGTGCCTAGACTCGGGTGACAAGAAGAAGACCGTGGACGCCGATCAGCAGGCCGGGCTCGCCGCCGGGGTGGGGGGCACGCCGGCCTTCTTCATCAACGGCATCTTCCTCAACGGCGCCCAGCCGCTCGACGAGTTCAAGAAGGTCATCGACGGGGAGCTGGCCAGCAAGTGACCGAGGCCCGCGAGCGCATCGCCTGGGCGGCCGATGTGCCGCTCGACGACGCGCTCCGGCTGTGGCCGCTGCTCTCTCCCGCGGTGGGCGTGGTGAAGGTGGGGCTGTCGCTCTTCGTCGAGCACGGCCCGGCAGCGGTCCGTCCCTTCCGGGCCCAGGGTGCGGCGGTGTTCCTGGACCTGAAGCTCCACGACATCCCGAACACGGTGGAGAACGCCGCCGCGGCCGCGGGGACGCTTGGAGCCGCGTTCCTCACCGTGCACGCCTCGGGTGGCGAGGAGATGGTGCGGGCGGCGGTGCGCGGCGCGACCCGGGCGGCGGAGCGGGCAGGGGTGCCGCCTCCCCGCATCCTCGCGGTCACGGCGCTCACCTCGCTCGCCGATGCCGAGGTGAAGAGGCTGGGGTTCGGGGCGTCCGCGGGCGAGATGACGTCGCGGCTCGCCGACGTCTCGGTGAAGGCCGGCGCGGGCGGCCTGGTCTGCCCGGCGGCCGAGGCGGGTGCGCTCCGGTCGCGGTACCCGGAGCTGTTTCTCTGTACCCCGGGGATCCGGCC
>DASROG010000378.1:0-3125 GCA_035646995.1 Myxococcaceae bacterium | reverse complement strand
ATCTCCAGCCGCCGCTGCTCGCCGTAGGGAAGGTTGCGGGCCTCCTCGTCCCGGCGGTGGGACAGGCCCATCACCCGGAGCAGCTCCTCGGCACGCCGGGTGATCTCCTCCTCCTCCCGCTGGAACCCAGGGGTGAGCAGCAGCGCGCGCCACCAGTCGACGTAGTTGTTGAGCGCGTCCATGGCGGTCGCCACTGGGCTCTTCCCCGCGGAGCGGCGCCGCAGCTCGTCGATGCGCGACCGGGGGAAGAGCGGCTGCGCGTCGGCCAGGCACGCCACGCGCACGTTGTCCAGGGCGGTCAGCGCGCGGAAGAGGCGGATGTTCTGGAAGGTGCGCGCCAGGCCCAGGTGGTTGATCTGGTGGGGCTGCCGTCCGTTGACCCGCTCGCCCGAGACCCGGATGTCCCCGTGGGTCGGGACATAGACGCCGGTGAGCAGGTTGAAGGCGGTGGTCTTCCCCGCCCCGTTCGGGCCGATGAGCCCCTTCAGGTCCCCCCGGCTGATCCGGAGGTTGAAGCGGTGGAGCGCGCGCAGGCCGCCGAACTCGATGCCCGCCTGCACCACCTCGAGCAGGACCTCGCCGCTCACGTGATCCCCTTCCGGGCCCGCGGGACCCAGCGCGGCAGGACGTCCCAGATCTCCCGGGTGCCGAACAGCCCCTGGGGACGCACCAGCATCAGGACGACCAGCAGGATGCCGTACACCGGCATCCGGATCTGATCGACCTTCTGGGCCAGGGAGGCGCCGGCTCCGAGCCCGCCCAGCTGCAGGAAGAGCGTCCGCAGCGCCTCGGGGAGCAGGGTCAGGATGATCGCGGCGATGATCGCCCCGGTGGTGCTGCCGAGACCGCCGGCCACCACCATCACCACCACCTCGATGCTCTTCACGAAGGTGAAGGAGCCCGGGTTGATGATCGGCACGAAGTGGGCGAACAGCCCGCCCGCCACCCCGGCAAAGAAGGAGGAGATGACGAACGCCCGGACCTTGTAGCCGGTGGTGTTCACCCCCATCGCCTCGGCAGCCACCTCGTCCTCGCGGATGGCCCAGAGGCTCCGGCCGTGGGTGCTGCCCACGATGCGCCGGGCGACCAGCACCACCAGGAACACGCAGAACCAGACCGCGAACAGGCTGGAGGTCTGGGGGATGCCCGTGAGGCCGAGCGCCCGGCCGAACACCTCCAGGTTCTGGACGATGACCCGGATGATCTCCCCGAACCCCAGGGTGACGATGGCCAGGTAGTCGCCGCGGAGCCGGAGCGAGGGCAGCCCGACGATGAAGCCGCAGATCGCCGCGGCCGTTCCCCCGGCCAGCAGCGTGCCCACGAACTGCACCTGGTCCGAGACCACCGCCGGCAGCCCGGCGATGGCGACGTCCTTGAGGAGGAGGCTCAGCTTCCCGGCGGTGTACGCGCCCACCGCCATGAACCCCGCGTGGCCAATGGAGAACTGGCCGGTCATCCCGTTCACGATGTTCAGGGATACCGCGAGGATGACGTTCACCCCGACGATCGACGCCAGGTACACGAAGAAGGGCAGGTGCCCGAGCGTGAGCTGGAGCACCGCCAGCACCGCGATGGCGATCAGCACCGGGACCAGCCCGCGGAGCCAGGTGGGCACGGCTACACCTTCTCCGCCGTCACGCGGCCGAACAGCCCACCCGGCCGGACGAGGAGGACCACGATCAGGAAGCCGAAGGCCACCGCGTCACGCCAGCTGCTCGAGGAGTACCCGACCACGAACTCCTCCACCAGCCCCAGCAGGAGCCCTCCCACCACCGCGCCGGGCACGTTTCCGATGCCTCCGATGACCGCGGCGACGAACGCCTTCAGGCCCACGTAGAGCCCCATCAACGGCTGGATGGCGGTGTCCTTGATGGCGTAGAGGATGCCCGCCCCGGCCGCCAGCGCGCTCCCGAGCATGAAAGTGAGCGCGATGATCCGGTCCACCGGGATGCCCATCAGCGCCGCCGTCCGGTGATCGAACGAGACCGCGCGCATCGCCCGGCCGAACCCGGTCCGGTACACCAGGCCCTGCAGCGCCAGCATCAGCCCGATGGCGATCGCCAGGCTGATGACCTGCCAGTTCCAGATCACCACCGCCCGGTCCCCGATGATGAGCCACTCGCGCGGAGCGATGATCTCCGGGAAGGCCCGTGGCGCGGCGCCGGGCAGCGGCCCGAAGTCCAGCTGGAACCCGTAGGAGAGGGTGAAGGAGATCCCGATGGCGGTGATCAGCGCGGTGAGCCGCGGCTTGTCCCGGAGCGGACGGTAGGCGAACCGCTCGATGAGGAACCCGAAAACCGCACACCCCACCATCGCCGCCAGGAAGACGAGCAACATCCCCCAGAGCGAGGACTGGTGCTCGTACCCCAGCTTCTGGGCCACGCCGTAGCCCAGGAAGGCGCCCACCATCATGACGTCGCCGTGGGCGAAGTTGATGAGCTTCAGCACCCCGTAGACCATCGTGTAGCCCAGGGCCACCAGGGCGTAGATGGTGCCGGCCGCGAGCCCGTTGATGAGGTGCTGCGCGAAGTCCGACATCAGGGGGCGATGGTGGCCACGTACTTCGTCTTGCCCTTGCCGACCTCGAGGACCACCGCGGGCTTGGTCGCGTTCCGCTTGTCGTCCAGGGTGATGGTGCCGGTCACCCCGGGGAAGTTCTTGGTCTGGGCGATGGCGTCGCGAATTGCCGCCCGGTCGAAGCTGGGAGCGCGCTTGATGGCGTCCACCGCCACCTTCGCGGCGTCGTAGCCCAGCGCAGCCAGAGCGTCCGGGACCGAGCCGAAGGCGGCCTTGTAGTCGGCGATGAACTTCTGGATGGCGGGATTGGGATCGTCAGGGCTGTAGTGGTTGCTGAAGTAGCTGCCCTCGATGGCCGCTCCCCCGAGCTCGAACAGCTTCTCGCTGTCCCACCCGTCTCCGCCCATCAGCTTGGCGGTGACGCCGAGCTCGCGGGCCTGACGGGCGATGAGCCCGACGTCGTTGTAGTAGCCGGGGATGTAGATGGCGTCAGGCGAGGCCCGCTTGATGGCCGTCAGCTGGCTCCGGAAGTCCGTGCTGCCCTTGGTGTAGGTCTCCCGGGCGACGATCTTCCCGCCCATCTCGGTGAACTTGCGCTCGAAGACGTC
>DASROG010000377.1:0-9743 GCA_035646995.1 Myxococcaceae bacterium | reverse complement strand
ACGCCGTTCTCCATCGCCTCGGCGCCGAGGTACGCCTTCCACTCCCACACCGCGATCCCGAAGTACGGCTTGCCCGCATCGACGGTGAGGTTCCAGCCGCCCTCGGCGAGCCAGATCAGCGGGCGCACGTAACACTCCTCGTGGCCGCTGGCGCGGATGGTCTCCAGGCACGCCTCGACCAGCTCCTGCACGCCGTAGGGCAGCTCGCGCCAGCCCAGGATCCGCGCCGAGCTCAGCAGTCGGGCCATGTGCTCCGGGAGCCGGAACACCGCCGGGCCCCGGGGGGTGCGATAGCAGCGGATTCCCTCGAACACTCCGATCCCGTAGTGCAGCGCCGGGGTGAGGAAATCGATCTTCGCCTCCGCTGCCGGCACCAGCCTGCCGTTCAGCCACATCGGCGGTCTCTGAGCCTTCTTGGTGTCCACGTGGTCTCCCCGGCTCAGCGCGAGCCCGGCTCGCTCGAGTCCTTCCGCGCGTCGCGGATCCAGCTCATCGTCTCGCGCAGCCGCCGGCCCACCTCCTCGATGGGATGCGCCTTGCCCTCCTCGCGTAGCCGGTCGAAATGGGGTCGACCCGCCTGATTCTCGAGAATCCACTCCCGGGCGAAGGCACCGGTCTGGATCTCGCGGAGGATGCGCTGCATCTCCGCGCGGGTGGCATCGGTGACGATCCGCGGGCCGCGGCTGTAGTCGCCGTACTCGGCGGTGTCACTGATCGAGTGGCGCATCCAGCCGAGGCCGCCCTCGTACATCATGTCCACGATGAGCTTCAGCTCGTGCAGGCACTCGAAGTACGCGCTCTCCGGCTGGTACCCGGCCTGGACCAGGGTGTCGTAGCCCGCCTGGACCAGGGCGGTCAGTCCGCCGCAGAGCACCGCCTGCTCCCCGAAGAGGTCGGTCTCGGTCTCCTCCCGGAAGGTGGTCTCCAGGACTCCGCAGCGTGCGCTGCCCAGCGCCCGGGCGTAGGACAGGCCGAGCGTCCTCGCCTGGCCCGATGCGTCGCGGTGCACGGCGATGAGCGACGGCGTTCCCTGACCCTGCTGGTAGAGCCGGCGAACCATGTGCCCCGGGGCCTTCGGGGCGATCAGGATGACGTCCACTTCCGGCGGCGGCCGGATCTGTCCGTAGTGGATGTTGAAGCCGTGGGCGAAGAAGAGCGACTTGCCTCGTCCGAGCCCTGGGGCGATCTCCTCCTCGTAGATCTTCCGCTGCTTCTCGTCCGGGGTGAGGACCATCACCACGTCGGCCTCGCGCGTGGCGTCGGCGACCGACATGACTCGCAGCCCGGCGTCCTGGGCCTTCCGCGCCGACTTGCTCCCGGCGTGCAGCCCGACCCGGACGTCCACCCCGGAGTCCCGGAGATTCAGGGCGTGGGCGTGGCCCTGGCTTCCGTAGCCGATGACCGCGACCTTGCGCTTCTGGATGAGCTCGAGTGGGGCGTCCTTCTCGTAGTAGAGCGTGGCCATTCAATGCTCCCTTGGGGGTGAGGTGATCGGGGGGAGGGTGATCGCGCCCTCCGCCGCCGAGGTGACGAGCGCCGCGTACTTGGCGAAGACGCCCGAGGCGTAGCGTGGGGCCGGTGGTCTCCAGCCGCGCAGCCGGGCGTCGATCTCCTCCGCGGGCAGCTCGAGCCGGAGCGAGCGCTCGTTGACGTCGATGACCACCAGGTCTCCCTCGCGGATCGCGGCGATGGGTCCACCCGCGGCAGCCTCGGGGGCCACGTGGCCCACCATCAGCCCCCGGGTGGCGCCGCTGAAGCGCCCGTCGGTGATCAGCGCCACCTGCTCGCCGAGACCCTGTCCGACCAGCGCCGCGGTGACGCCCAGCATCTCCCGCATGCCCGGGCCGCCGCGGGGGCCCTCGTAGCGGATGACCACCACATCGCCCGACCGGATCTGTCCGGCTCGCACCGCGGCGAAGGCGTCCTCCTCGCGCTCGAACACCCGCGCCGGACCGCGGTGGTACGGCCGCTCGTGGCCGGCCATCTTCACCACGCAGCCCTCGGGCGCGAGGTTCCCGTGGAGGATGACCAGGCCTCCGGTCGGGCTCACCGGCTCGGACAGCGGCCGCACCACCCGCTGCCCCGGCGTCTCCTGCGCTCCGGCTGCATGATCGGACCAGCGGCGGCCGTCCACGGTGAGTGCTTCCCCGTCGAGCTTTCCGGCCTGTAGGAGTCGCTGCACGAGGAGCGGCACGCCGCCGGCCCGATCAATGTCCACTGCCACGTAACGTCCGCCGGGCTTGAGATCCGCCAGCAGCGGGGTGCGCCGGCTGACCCGGTCGAAGTCGTCGATCGACAGCGGGATGCGCGCCTCGCGGGCGAGGGCCAGCAGGTGCAGTACCGCGTTGGTCGAGCCGCCGGTGGCGGCCACCGCGGCGATCGCGTTCTCGAACGAGGCCCGGGTCAGCCGCTGGAGCGGACGGCTGCCCTCGCGGAGCAGCTGGACGGCGAGCGCGCCCGCGGCGCGGGTCGCCTCGTCCTTCCGCGGGTCCTCGGCGGGGATGGTGGCGTAGCCCACCGGAGACAGCCCCAGCACCTCCAGCGCCAGGGCCATGGTGTTGGCGGTGTACTGGCCGCCGCAGGCGCCGCTGCCGGGACAGGCCGAGGCCTCCAGCTCCTCGAGCTTCGCCGCCGACATCCGACCCGCGGCGTGCGCCCCCACACCCTCGAACACGTCCTGGATGGTGACGTCGCGGCCCTCGAAGCGGCCGGGGCGGATGGAGCCGCCGTAGAGCACCAGCGACGGCACGTCGAGCCGGAGCAGCGCCATCGCAGCCGCGGGGATGGTCTTGTCGCATCCGACCAGGGCCACCATCCCGTCGAAGAGGTGTCCCCGGCCGACCAGCTCGATCGAGTCCGCGATGACCTCGCGGCTGACCAGCGAGGCCTTCATCCCCTCGGTACCCATGGTGACGCCGTCGCTGATGGCGATGGTGTCGAACTCCATCGGCGTGGCTCCCGCGGCGCGGATGCCCTGCTTCACCTGCTCCGCCAGCCGGCGCAGGTGGAAGTTGCAGGGCATGGTCTCGGTCCAGGTGCTGGCCACGCCGATCAGCGGGCGCGCCAGGTCCTCCCGGCTGAAGCCGATGCCCCGGAGCATCGACCGGGCCGGAGCGCGGTCGAGCCCCTCGGTGAGGGCGCGGCTCTTGTGGCGTGGATCGAAGGTCATCCCCGCTCCTCCAGCAGTGAGCCCGGCCTCGATCTCGAGGAGGCCGCCCGCCGGAGCGCGCGAAGCACCGCGCTGCCGGCTTCTCGCGTGGTGGCTGGCTGCCACCCCGGTCCGGCCACGTCCTCGGTCAGGACGCCCTCCTCGACCGCGGCGCTCACCGCTGCCTCGACCGCTGAGGCCGCTTCGGGCAGGGCGAGCGAGTGACGGAGCAGCATCGCCGCGCTGAGGATCGCCCCGTAAGGATTGGCCAGGCCGCGCCCGGCGAGGGCCGGTGCCGAGCCGTGGATCGGCTCGTAGAGTCCGCGCGGCCCCTCCCCCAGCGAGGCCGAGGGGAGCATCCCGATGGAGCCGCCGAGCACCGCCGCCTCGTCGGTGAGCACGTCACCGAACAGGTTCTCGGTGACGATGACGTCGAAGGACTTCGGCGCGCGGACGAGGAGCATCGCGCAGCTGTCCACCAGCTGGTGCTCGAGATAGACCTCGGGGAACTCGGTCTGCACCACCCGGGTGGCGACCTCACGCCACAGGCGGGAGGTCTCCAGGACGTTCGCCTTGTCCACCGAGGTGAGCTTCCGCCGGCGCGCCCGCGCGTAGCCGGCCGCCACGCGCACCACCCGCTCGATCTCCGCAACCGTGTACGAGCAGACGTCCTCGGCGCGGTCGACCTCGCGCCGCTTGGCGCCGAAGTAGATGCCGCCGGTCAGCTCCCGCACCACCAGGAGGTCCACGCCCCGGAGCAGCTCGGGCCGGAGCGGCGAGCTGGAGACGATCTGCGGATGGATGGTGACCGGACGGAGGTTGGCGAAGAGCCCGAGTTGTTGCCGGAGCGCCAGGAGGCCCTGCTCCGGGCGCACCTTCGCCTCCGGGGGCCACTGGGGCCCGCCCACCGCACCGAGCAGCACCGCGTCCGCGGAACGACAGAGGGCGAGCGTCTCGTCGGGGAGCGGCGATCCGGTCTGGTCGATCGCGCAGCCGCCGATGAGGGCCTGGCCCAGCTCGACCTTCGCCCCGTGCAGCGCGGCGGCCTCCACCATCGCGCGCGCGGCGAGCTCGGTCACCTCGGGGCCGATCCCGTCGCCGCCGAGCACCGCGACCAGGCGACTCATGGCTCCTCCTCGCGACGGCGAGCCTGCTCGTGGGTGGTGATCGCGGCGGACCGCGCCAGCAGGAAGCCGAGCTCGTCGGTGCCGTCGAGCAAGCAGCGGCGGGCGAACGGGTCGATCGAGAACCGGGCCCGCACGCCGGGCGCCCGGACCTCCTGGGCCTGGAGATCCACGGTCACCTCCGTGAAGGGGTTCGCCAGCAGCGCGCGGTGCGCCTGCTCGTCCACCACCGCCGGGACCAGCCCGTTCTTCACGGCGTTGTTCCGGAAGATGTCGGCGATGGACGCGCTGATCACCGCGCGGAAGCCGTGGTCCACCAGCGCCCACGGGGCGTGCTCCCGCGAGCTGCCGCAGCCGAAGTTGGCGCCGGCGACGAGGATGCACGCCCCCTCGGCTTGCGGGTCGTTGAGCGGGAACTCCGCCACCGGGGCCCCGGTCGCGTCGTAGCGCCAGCCGGCGAAAAGCCACTTCCCGAGGCCCTCCCGCGTGGTCCCCTTGAGGAACCGGGCGGGGATGATCTGGTCGGTGTCGACGTCTCTCCGGGGCAGCACCACCGCCCGGGAGGTGAAGGTCCGGAACGGCTCCATCACCGTCCCTCCTCGGCGCGGACGTCCACGAGCCCGCGCGGATCGGCCAGCGCGCCGGCGACCGCGGCGGCCGCGGCGGTGAGCGGGCTGGCCAGGAAGGTCCGGGCGCCCGGCCCCTGCCGACCCTCGAAGTTGCGGTTGGAGGTGCTGACCGCCGACTGGCCGGGTGGCACCTGGTCCCCGTTCATCCCGATGCACATCGAGCAGCCCGGCTCCCGCCACTCGGCGCCCGCCTCGAGGAACACGCGGTGAAGGCCTTCCGCCTCCGCAGCGCGCTTGACCTCGCGCGAGCCGGGCACCACCAGCGTCCGGACCCGCGGTGCCACCCGGCGCCCGCGGAGAACCGAGGCCGCCGCCCGGAGATCGGAGAGCCGGCCGTTGGTGCAGGAGCCGATGAACACCACATCGATGGGGTGTCCCTGCAGCGGCTGCCCCGGGCGCAGCCCCATGTACCGGAGGGCCGACTCGAGGCCCCGGCGCGCCGCGGGCTCCTGCTCGCGCTCCGGGTCCGGCACTCGCCCGGTGATCGGAGCGGACATCCCCGGGTTGGTCCCGAAGGTGACGGTGGGCTCGAGCGCGGAGGCGTCTATGTCGACGGTCGCGTCGAACGGGGCAGCCTCGTCGCTCCGGAGAATGCGCCAGCGGGCGAGCGCGGACTCCCAGGCCCGCCCCCTCGGCGCGCGCGGGCGGCCGTGCAGGTACTCGAAGGTCGTGTCGTCGGGCGCCACCAATCCTGCCCGCGCGCCGGCCTCGATCGACATGTTGCAGAGGGTCATCCGCGCCTCCATGGAGAGCGCCCGGATCGCCTCGCCCGAGTACTCCAGGACGTGCCCCGCGCCGCCGGACACGCCCAGGCGAGAGATGATCTCGAGAACGAGGTCCTTGGCGGTGACGCAGGCCCCGAGCCGGCCAGCCACCCGGACCTCCATCGTTCTCGGCCGCCGTTGCAGGAGGCACTGCGTGGCGAGCACGTGAGCCACCTCGCTGGTCCCGATGCCGAAGGCGAGTGCGCCGAACGCTCCGTGGGTGCTGGTGTGGCTGTCGCCGCAGACGATGGTCCGGCCCGGCTGGGTCAGACCGAGCTCCGGGCCGATGACGTGGACGATGCCCTGGTGCTCGGTGCCGAGCGGGTGCAGCTCCACCCGGAAGTCGCGGCAGTTCTGCTCCAGCGTGTCCAGCTGGACGCGGCACTCGGGGTCGGTGATCACCATCTCGCCCGCCTCCCCCGCCGGCGTGGTGGGCGTGGAGTGATCCATCGTGGCGAGCGTCAGGTCCGGACGTCGCACCCGGAGACCGCGCTCCCGGAGCAGGGCGAAGGCCTGCGGAGAGGTGACCTCGTGGACCAGGTGCAGGTCCACGAACAGGACCGCGGGCGTCTCCGCGGTCTCCGGCTGGACCAGGTGCCTCTCCCAGATCCGGTCGAACAGGGTTCGAGGTGGGGCTTCAGACCGCTCCACAGGTCATCTCCGGCACCGCGGGGCTCCGGCGCGGCAGCCGTCCGGCGGCGATGTGGTTGACCACCTCGAGGTAGGCCTCCGCGCTGGCGACCACGATGTCGGTGTTCACCCCCCGCCCGCGGAAGCGTCGTCCGTCCGACTCGACGTCCACCGTCGCCTCGCCCTGAGCGTCCTCCCCGGCGCTGACGCTGGCGATCTGCAGACTCCGGAGCTTGGCGTTGATTCCGGTGATCCGTTCGATGCACTTGAAGACCGCGTCCACCGGGCCGTCGCCGGTGGCCGCTTCCTCCTGTGCCCGGCCTCCCCGACGCTGCAGCCGCACCGCGGCGCTCGGCGGGGTGCCGGTGCCGGACGCGGCGGTGAGGCTGACCAGGGTCCAGCTCGCCGCCGCGCTCCGGTGGAAGAGGCTCACCAGCAGCGCCTCCAGATCTCCGTCGTAGATCTCCTTCTTCTTGTCGGCGAGCTTCTTGAGCTCCTCGAACACCTGGTCGATCTGCGCCGGCTCGAGCTCGTAGCCGAGGTCGCGGAGCCGGCTCGCCAGGGCGTGGCGGCCGCTGTGCTTTCCGAGCACCAGGCTGGTGCTCTTGAACCCCACGTCCTCGGGCCGCATCACCTCGTAGGTGAGCGGGAACTCGATCATCCCGTGCTGGTGAATGCCGGACTCATGTGCGAAGGCGTTCTGGCCCACCACCGCCTTGTTGCGAGCGACGTGGAAGCCGGTGGCTGCGGCCACCACCCGGCTGGCGTTGCACAGCTGCTGGGTGCGGATTCCGGTCTCCAGCTTCAGGAAGTCGGCCCGCGTCCGGAGCGCCATCACCACCTCCTCGAGCGAGCAGTTCCCCGCGCGCTCCCCGACGCCGTTCACCGTGCACTCCACCTGCCGCGCCCCGGCCTGGAGCGCCGCCAGACTGTTGGCCACCGCTAGGCCCAGGTCGTCGTGGCAGTGCACGCTGAGGACGATGCCGTCGATGCCGCGCACCGTGCGCCGGAGGAAGGCGATCAGCTCGGCGAACTGCGCGGGGACGGCGTAGCCGACCGTGTCCGGGATGTTGATGGTGGTGGCGCCGGCCTCGATGACCCGCTCGACCACCTCGGCCAGGAACTCGGGCTCGGTCCGGGCGGCGTCCTCGGCCGAGAACTCCACGTCCTCGCACCGAGAGCGCGCGTAGGCCACGCTGCCCGTCGCCAGCCGCAGCACGTCCTCCCGCGACATCTTGAGCTTGTGCTGCCGGTGGATGGGGCTGGTGGCCAGGAAGACATGCACGCGCTGCATCTTCGCCCCGGTGAGCGCGTCAACGGCGCGGTCGATGTCCCCCCGGTTGGCGCGGGCCAGCGCGGCGATGGTCGGCCCCTCGACGGCGCGGGCCACCGCCTGCACCGCCTCGAAGTCGCCCGGCGAGGCGACCGGGAACCCGGCCTCGATCACGTCCACTCCCAGGTGGCCCAGCACTCGCGCCACTTGCAGCTTCTGCTGCAGGGTCATGCTCGCCCCGGGCGCCTGCTCGCCATCGCGCAAGGTGGTGTCGAAGACGATGACTCTCTCGTTTCCGCTGCCGTTCTGCATTGCTGGTCTCTCCTCGGAAAAGGGTGTCCGGGCGTCCAAGCGCCCGTGCTTCTCGATTCAGGCAGCGAGATCCCCCTCGGACGGTCCGCCGGATCCCTGCGCCGCCGTGCCGCGAGCCATCGCCACGGCACCGGTGCGCACCATCTCGAGAATCCCGAGCGGGCGGAGAAGCTCGATGAGTCCGTCCAGCTTGTCGGAGGTGCCGGTGATCTCCGCGGTCAGCGACTCGGGCGCGACGTCCACCACCCGGGCACGGAAGGTCTCGCAGAGCTGGAGGATCTCCCCGCGCCGCTCGGCGCCGGCGCGCACCTTGATGAACGCCATCTCCCGCGACACGGACGGCGCGTGGGTGACGTCGTGGACCTCGAGGACGTTGACCAGCTTGTAGAAGTTGGCCTCCAGCCGTCGGGCGGTGTCCTCGTCGGACTGCACCACCAGCGTGATGCGCGAGACGCCCTCCCGTTCGGTGCGGCCCACGGTGAGCGAGTCGATGTTGAAGCCACGCCGGCGGAACAGTGACACCACCCGGTTGAGGGTGCCGGGACGGTCCTGGACGTAGACGATGAAGGTCCGGGCGATGCGCCGGCCGCTCGAGGGGGCGAAGGCCGAGTCATGGCTCATGGATGCTCTCCTCGATCCGGGAGGGACGGCGGATCATCGCGTGCAGGTCGGCGTTGGCCGGGACCATGGGGTAGACCGCCTCCTCGCCCTCCACGCAGAACTCGATCACCGCGGTGCCGGGCGCCTTGCGAGCCGCGTCCACCGCGGAGGCGATCTGCTCGCGGGTGGTCACCCGCATCGCGGTCAGCCCGTGCGCCTCGGCCAGCTTGACGAAGTCCGGGCTCTTCAGCGGTGTGGCCACGTAACGGCCGCCGTAGAAGAACTCCTGCCACTGGCGGACCATGCCGAGGTAGCCGTTGTTGATCAGGGCGACGTTGAGCTTGATGCCCTCCTGCGCGCAGGTGATGAGCTCGCAGGCGGTCATCTGGAACCCGCCGTCGCCCACCACCACCCAGATCTCCTCGTCGGGTCGGGCGAAGCGGGCGCCGATGGCCGCGGGGAGGGCGAAGCCCATCGTGCCCAGGCCGCCGGAGGTGAGGAGCGAGCGCGGCCGGTCGTGCCGGTAGTACTGTGCCTCCCACATCTGGTGCTGGCCCACGTCGGTGACCACCAGGGCCTCCCCGCGCGTCAGCCGCCACAGGTCGTGCAGCACGTGCGGGGCGCGCAGCTTTCCCTGGTGCGGAATGCCCTGGACGTCACGGGCGGCCGAGTCCTCCCGGAGCGCGCGGATCCGTGCGCGCCATTCCTGGCGCTCGCGCTGCGCCACCGCGGGCAGGAGCCGCTCGAGGGACCGCCCCAGGTCACCCAGCAGCGCCACGTCGGCCTTGACGTTCTTGTTGACCTCGGCGGGGTCGACCTCCAGATGGATCTTCCTCGCTCCGGTCGCGTAGTTCCTGAGGTTGCCGGTGACGCGGTCGTCGAAGCGCATCCCGAGGGCGACGATGAGATCCGCCTCCTGGATGGCCTGGTTGACCCACGCCTCGCCGTGCATGCCCATCATGCCCATGGCCAGCGGGTGGGTCGCCGGGAAGCCGCCCAGGCCGAGCAGCGTCGACGCAACCGGCGCTTGCAGCCGCTCGGCCAGCTCCTTGACCAGCCCGCCGGCGCCTGCCTTGACCACCCCGTGGCCGCAAAAAAGGATCGGCCGCTCGGCGTGCCCCAGGAGCTCGAGCGCTCGCTCCAGGTCGCGCGCCTCGGCGCGGTGCTCGGGACGGTAGCCGCGCAGCTTCACCGGCACGTCGCTGGGCACGTAGTCGCAGCTCTTCTGCTGCGCGTCCTTGGTGATGTCGACCAGCACCGGGC
>DASROG010000376.1:0-4196 GCA_035646995.1 Myxococcaceae bacterium | reverse complement strand
AGATGAAGATTCGCCCGCTGCAGGACCGGCTGATCGTCAAGCGCGTCGCCGAGGAGAACAAGACCAAGGGGGGGATCATCATCCCCGACACCGCCAAGGAGAAGCCGCTCGAGGGCAAGGTCATCGCCGTCGGCAACGGCAAGATCCTCGAGGACGGCAAGGTGCGCCCGCTCGACATCAAGGCCGGGGACACCATCCTCTTCAGCAAGTACGCCGGGACCGAGGTGAAGATCGAGGGCGAGGACCACCTCATCCTCCGCGAAGAGGACGTCCTCGGCGTCATCGAGAAGTAAGCCCCCCTTTCACGGAAAGAGAAAGAACAACACATGGCAAAGGACATCCTTTTCGACGTCCGCGCGCGTGACGCGATCCTCCGCGGGGTCAACACGCTCGCCGACGCGGTGAAGGTCACCCTCGGGCCCAAGGGCCGGAACGTGGTGATCGAGAAGTCGTTCGGCTCCCCCACCATCACCAAGGACGGCGTGACGGTGGCGAAGGAGATCGAGCTGGAGAACAAGTTCGAGAACATGGGTGCGCAGATGGTGAAGGAGGTCGCGAGCAAGACCTCCGACGTGGCCGGCGACGGCACCACCACCGCGACCGTGCTCGCCCAGGCGATCTTCCGCGAGGGCGCCAAGCTGGTCGCCGCCGGTCACAACCCCATGGAGATCAAGCGGGGCATCGACAAGGCGGTGACCATCGTCGTCGGCGAGCTGAAGAAGCAGGCCAAGCCCACCAAGGACAAGAAGGAGATCGCCCAGGTCGGGACCATCTCTGCCAACGGCGACGAGACGGTGGGGAAGATCATCGCCGACGCGATGGAGAAGGTGGGCAAGGAGGGCGTGATCACCGTCGAGGAGGCCAAGGGCCTGGAAACCACCCTGGACGTGGTCGAGGGCATGCAGTTTGACCGCGGCTACCTCTCGCCCTACTTCGTGACCGATCCGGAGCGGATGGAGGTCGTCCTCCAGGATCCGTACATCCTGATCCACGAGAAGAAGATCTCCTCGATGAAGGACCTCCTGCCCGTCCTGGAGCAGGTCGCCCGCTCGGGGAAGCCGCTCCTGATCATCGCCGAGGACGTCGAGGGCGAGGCTCTGGCCACCCTGGTGGTGAACAAGATCCGCGGCGTGCTCAACACCTGCGCGGTGAAGGCTCCGGGCTTCGGTGACCGCCGGAAGGCCATGCTCGAGGACATCGCCGTCCTCACCGGCGGCAAGATGATCGCCGAGGACCTGGGCATCAAGCTGGAGAGCATCACCCTCGCCGACCTGGGCCGCGCCAAGCGGCTCACCGTCGACAAGGACAACACCACCATCATCGACGGGGCTGGCAGCCAGAAGGACATCCAGGCCCGGGTGCAGCAGATCCGCGCCCAGGTCGAGGACACCACCAGCGACTACGACAAGGAGAAGCTCCAGGAGCGCCTGGCCAAGCTGGTGGGCGGGGTGGCGGTGGTGAACGTCGGCGCCGCGACAGAGACCGAGATGAAGGAGAAGAAGGCCCGTGTCGAGGACGCGCTCAACGCGACCCGCGCGGCCGTCGAGGAGGGCATCGTCCCCGGCGGCGGCGTGGCCTTCATCCGCACCCTCAAGGCGCTCGACTCGGGCACCTTCTCCGAGGGCGAGCGGTTCGGCGTGGACATCGTCCGCCGCGCGCTCGAGGAGCCGCTCCGCCAGATCGTCGGCAACGGCGGCCTGGAGGGCTCGGTGATCGTCAACAAGGTGAAGGAGGGCCAGGGAGCCTTCGGGTTCAACGCGGCCACCGGCATCTACGAGGACCTGCTCGCCGCCGGCGTGGCCGACCCGGCGAAGGTCGCCCGGACCGCGCTGCAGAACGCGGCCTCGGTCGCCTCCCTCATGCTCACCACCGAGGCGATGGTGGCCGAGCGTCCGAAGGAGGACGAGCCCAGGGCGCCGGGCGGTGGCATGGGCGGCATGGGCGGCATGGGGATGTAGCGTCCCCGGCTCCGGCCCGAACGCTGGAGTCGCGGCGGCCCCCGGTTCCGGTCCCTCTCGGGCCCGGAGCGGGGGCCGCGTCGTTTCCGGTGCCCTCGGGTTCTCGACGCCGGTCTCAGCTCCGCCCGTGGGGAAAGGGCCCGGGAGCGGGAAGCGGCGTTCCGCCGGGGCCGACGCCGAAGATGCGTCGCAGCTCCTCGGGCGCGTCGGTGAAGGTGACCCCCATCCGCCCGCGCATGTTCAGCCGGAAGTCCCCCTGCTTGGCCCAGGCGACGCGGCCCGAGAACTCGTACTCCTGTCCTTCGACCAAAAGGGTCCCCTTCACCGCGGTTCCCTTGGGGAACACCCGCATCAGCTCGGCACAGAACCCGCCGGAAGACACGTCGACGGTGAAGCCCGACGCGGCCCCCATCTGCACCTTGAACCGACGGCGCTGCCGGCCGAGGACCCGCGTGTTCTGCACCCCGATTGACCCCCAACGGACCTCAGTGTGTTCCACTGGCATCCCGCCGTCCCCGGTCGCATGACTGGGGGTGAGCCCGGCCGGCCAGTTGACCACGCCGGGAGCGGGACGTCCAACGAGCCGGGAGCCATGCCTGCCGTCACCATCTACACCACCGTGTCGTGTGTCTTCTGTTTACGGGCCAAGGAGTACCTGCGCTCCAAGGGCGTCGCCTACGAGGAGGTGGACGTGACGGGGGACCAGGTGGCCCGGGCCCGACTGGTGGAGCGTTCCAACGGGCAGCGCACGGTGCCGCAGATCTTCGTGGGCGACGTGCATGTCGGTGGCTATACCGATCTGGTCGCGCTGGATCGCGAGGGCAGGTTCCAGCCTCTCCTCTCTCGCTCCTGAGCCGCTCCGGGGTGTGGGGTTCCACCGGGCGCGCCGGTGCCTAGGTTCCGGGCAGACTGGAGGAACCACAATGGCTGACATCCAGGCGATCACCCCGGACCCCCTCTACGATCTGGTGGGCACGCTCTATCACGCGCTGAAGCAGGCGGCCGCCGCCGAGCGCCACGCGGCCGATGCGCAGCGGGGCCGCGACACCGAGCTCGCCGCGCTCTTCCAGGACGTGCGCGAGCAGTCGCTCGACCTCGCCGCCCGCTGCAAGACGCTGCTCGCGCAACGGCTGGGGAGCGCCGCGGACCAGGACCAGAGCCGCGTGGAGCAGGCCAGCAAGGAGAGCTTCCCCGCCAGCGACGCCCCGGCGTACTGACGATCCTGGAGCGAGGCGGGAAGCGCCGACCCCGCGTCAGGCGTAGGAAGCGTCGGCACGCTGTCACGCCTTTCCGCACCGGCCCGGGCTCGGTCCGCCGGCGTCGGTGGGCTAGTGTCCAGCCATTCGCTCCGCCTTCTCGAGCCTCCTCGCGCCGCTGGCCCTGGTCGCGGCCTGCTCCAGCGCTCCGGTGCGCCGCACCGAGCCGGTGCCGGAGCTGAAGGTCTCGGCGCTGGTGGTGGAGCGGCTTCGTTCTTCCGGCGCGGTGAGCGAGGACGAGGTGCTGGCGCTCTCCGGTCGCCTCGGGCTGCACACCGTGAGCAGCGCCTCCGGGAGGGCCCTGGTCTGGGGCCCCACCGAGATCCATCCGCTGCACCCCGAGCGGAGCGACTGGACCGCCACCGACGCGCTCGGCGCGATCAAGGCTGCCGGCGTGGCCCCGGCCGAGGTCCTGCTCGTCCGTGCCCGGCTCGACCGCACCTCCTCCGAAGGCCGCCAGGAGGTCGCCGGACGGCGGGAGGGCGCCGGCGTGGGCACGAGCGCGGAGTGGATCGATCGGGTCCGCATCGAGCTCATCCACCCCAGCACCGGCCGCACCGCGGTGGAGAGCACCGCGGATGTGCGGGTGGACCCCTTCCGCACCGACGGCGACGGTCCTGGTCCCCTCCTCGACCGGGTGCTGGAGGACGCCCTGGCCGGGCTGGAGGGGAAGTGGGCCCACGCGCCCCGCCCCGCGGTGGACGCCTGGCGCCTGCTGGGCCCCGCTCCGGGCGCTCTGGGCCTCGAGGGCGAGGTGCGCCGACTCGCCCAGCTCCGCATGGCCAACCCCGGTCTCGGCGAGGATGAGGCGGCGCGGCTGATGCGCCGCCCTCCCGGCGTCTTCGTCCGGGCCGCGGAGATCACCACGCGCCTCCACCCGGGCGACGTGGTCACCGCCGTCGACGGCGTGCCGGCCACGCCGGAGTCGCTGGACCGCGCCCGCCAGGGCAGCCGCGACGTGCGGCTCGAGGTGGAGCCGCAC
>DASROG010000375.1:0-8503 GCA_035646995.1 Myxococcaceae bacterium | reverse complement strand
GTCGATGGTCGAGCCGCCTCCGACGGCGACGAACGCGTCGAATCCGCCCTCGGTGGCGAAGGTGATCGCCTCGCGGAACGAGACGTCGGTCGGCTCCACCCGCACCCGATCGAAGAGCGCATGGGTGATGCGGTTGTCGCGGAGGCTCTGCAGGACGGTGTCCACCGGCTGCAGCTTCGCGAGCCGGGCGTCGCTGAGGACCATCACCTTCTGGACGCCCATCTCCGCCAGGTCCATCCCGATCTCGCGGGTGACGCCTCGCCCGAAGCGGATGCTGGAGGCTGCCATCTCGAACGCGTACTCGAGCGCCATGAGCCCTCCTCGAAGCGACCGGTGCCGCTCGTGGACCGCCGACTCTACCCCTCCCCCGGCCACTGCACCCCACCAGACGACCGGGTGCCTGCCTGGACCGCTCGAATCCGGACCCTTGCTCCCCCGGGGAACGGCTCCCACCCTCCGAGAAGGGAGGTGCTCGTGATGCCCGAGAAGAGAACGATGGAGAAGGCCAGGAAAGACCTGAGAGAAGGCAAGAGCCCGACGACCGCCGCTGGTGAGTTCGTCCGGGAAGAGGTGGAGCACATTCGCCAGGGGAAGCACGGGGCGCGCTCGACGAAGCAGGCGATCGCCATCGGCCTCTCCAAGGCGCGCCGGGCGGGGGTGCCGCTGAAGCCACCGCGGAAGGGTCAGACCAGCCGCCGCACGCGCAAGTCGGCGGAGCGCGCCTACGAGGTCGGTCAGGGGAGGCGCAAGCCGAGGTCACCCTCGAAGCGGAGAAGCCAGGCCACCCGCAACGCGCTGCGGCGAGAAGGACGCCGCGCCGCCTCGAGGGCGGCCCTCTCCGCCCAGGCGCGGCGTGCCGCTTCCCGCCGACGAAGGACGCGCAGCAGGCGCTGACGGAGCGGCCGGGGGAGCACCGGGGGTGCGGCTGCGACTCCGCGCCACGCAGTTGTACTCTCTCCCGAGCGCAGCTCCATGCCGGGTCCGTCGGTGGACAGGGCGTCGAATGCGTCGGGGAGGCCACCATGAAGTCGCACCGGGTCACCGGCGGTGGTGGGGTCCAGCTCCACGTCGTGGAGACCGGAAACCCGCGCGGCCGACCGATTCTGTTCCTCCATGGTGCCTCGCAGTGCTGGCTGCAGTGGAGCCGCCAGATGAGCTCGAACCTGGCGGAGAGGCATCGGCTGGTCGCGCTCGACCTTCGCGGCCACGGTCTGTCGGACAAGCCCCGCGACGCCTATGGCGACTCGAGGCTCTGGGCCGACGACGTCCATGCCGTCATCCAGGCGCTGGAGCTGGACCGTCCGGTGCTCTCCGGGTGGTCCTACGGCCCGCTGGTCGCCCTCGACTACGTTCGCCATCACGGGGAGGACCGGGTGGGGGGCCTTCACCTCGTCGGCGCGATCACCAGGCTCGGGAGCGAGGCGGCGATGTCGGTCCTCTCCCCGGGGTTCCTCGAGGTGGTGCCCCAGTTCCTCGCCTCGGACGCCGACACCTGTGTCCGAGGACTGGATGGCCTGCTGCGGCTGTGCTTCGCCCGGCAGCCCTCGGCCGAGGAGCGGTACCTGATGCTCGGCTACAACGTCTCGGTCCCCCCGTACGTCCGTCAGGGATTGTTCTCGCGGGGCTTCGACAACGACGACCTCCTGCCGAGGATCCGCAAACCGGTCCTGGTGACGCACGGCGCTCGTGACGCGGTCGTCAACCCCGCCGTCGTCGAGCAGCACACGGCGGCGGTCCCTCACGCTCAGGTCCACTGGATGCCGGAGGCCGGCCATGCGGCGTTCTGGGACGACCCGGCGGAATTCAACGAGCGCCTGCACGCCTTCTGCGAGACGCTGTGAGCTTCACGGGGGTGGCGGCCCATCCGCGGTCCCGGATCAGGGCCGGATCCTGATCAGCTCCAGCTGCGCCCGCGTCTCCTTCGAGTACCAGATCTCCACGAACTCGCCGATCGACGCGTCCTCGCGTCGGTGCATCTCGTCCAGCACCGGCTGGCGGAGCTGTCGCTTGATTCTCGCGAACGCCCTGGGGAATCTCCCGGCGAGCTCCGCCACCCGGGAACGGGCCTCGTCCAGGAGCGCCGGCCCGTCGGCGATCGCGTCGACGAGCCCCAGGGCGAGCGCCTGCTCCGCGGTGTACAGCGCTCCGCCGTAGGCGACCTGCTGTGCCCGACGATCGCCGACCCAGAAGCGGAGCAGCTCCAGGCTCCCGGCGAAGAGGGAGGAGCCGAACCCGATCTCGTTGAGCCCGATCTTCGCGTTCTCCTTCACCATCACCCGGACGTCGCAGGCGGTGGCGATCATGCAGCCCCCCGCGACCGCATGACCGTTGAGGGCGGCGACCACCGGTCGTCGATGCGCGAACAGCTCGCGGTAGAGCGTGGCGAACTTGCGGAGGTAGCGGGCGAAGTCTTCCTTCGGTGCGCCGAGGAACTCGGGGATGTCGAAGCCGAAGGAGAAGAACTTCCCTGTTCCTGTCAGGAGAACTCCGCGCACGGCCGGGTCGTCCTCCAGCTCGCGGAGGCAGCGGGACAGCTCGTCCACCAGCGGCTCGTTGAGGGCGTTGACCTTGCCGCGCTCGATCCGGACGGTGGCGATGCCTTCTCGAACTTCCAGGTTCACGAACGTCATCGAGGTGCTCCGTGTGGAAGGCGAAGGGTCACGAGGGGAGGGTCAGGTTCCGGGTGCGGTTGCCGAGGATACCGACCGCGGTCCCTCGCGGGAGGATCCGCCGCATCAGGAAGGAGGCGAACCGGTTGAACCGCCCGGGGATCATCACTCCCGACCGACCCAGCCTCCGCAGCGCCTCCTCCACCACCTGCGCCGGCTCGATCATCCCCGGCTCACCGTCCGGCGAGGCGCGAAGGAAGCCCGGGGTCCGCGTCGCTCCCGCGGCACAGGCGAGCATGTCGACGCCACGCGACCGGAGCTCGAACCACAGCCCCTCGGCGAGCACGAGGTTGAAGGCCTTGGTCGCGCCGTAGGTGGCGATGAACGGACTACCCTGGAACGCGGTGAGGGACGACATGAGGACCAGGCCACCCCGCCCCCGCGAGGCCATCCGCCGTCCCAGGACGTGAGCCATGGTCAGCGGCCCGCGGCAGTTCACGTCGACGCTCCGCAGCTGGTCCGCGAGCGTCAGGTCGAGGAACTGGCCGCGCGGGGCATGCGCGGCATTGAAGACACCAAAGCCCACCTCCAGCTCGTCGGCGATGTGCTCGAGGTCCGAGGCGAATCCCACCGAGCCGAGATCGAAGGCGCGCGTCCGCACCTCGACGGCGTGCGTGTCACGGATCGCGGCCGCCGTCGCTGCGAGGGCCTCCGGGCGACGTGCGAGGAGCACCAGATTCAGCCCACGCGCGGCGAGGGCCTCCGCCCATGCGGCGCCAAGGCCCTCGGAGGCACCGGCCACCACCGCCCAGCTCCCGTACCGCCGCACGAACGCGTCATCGCCCACCGGATCTCGTCGGGTCGGCATGCGCGGGACGCTAGCAGCCCGGCTGGGCGCCGACGGTCGATGTTTTCCCGGCAGGCCGTTCCCGTCGACGGTAACGATGGACGGTGAGAGTCCTGGCGATCTCCGGAAGTCTGCGAGCCCTCTCGTCCAATCGAGCACTTCTCCACGCCGCGGCCGCGCTCGTTCCAGCGGGGATGGAGTGGGAGACCTACGACGGTCTCGCCGGCCTGCCGCACTTCAATCCCGACGACGACGAGGACGGTCGGCCTGTGCCGCTGGCTGTTGCGGAGCTGCGTACCCGGGTCATCGCCGCGGATGGCTGGGTCATCTCGAGCCCCGAATACGCTCACGGCGTACCGGGCTCGCTGAAGAATGCGCTGGACTGGCTGGTCTCCTGCCCCGAGCTCCCCGGCAAGCCGGTGCTGCTGCTGAATGCCTCGGCGGCGGGAGGGGACTTTGCCCAGGCGGCGCTGAAGGAAACGCTTCGCACGATGAGTCTCCAGGTCCTTGCGGAGTCGCTCACCGCGCCGTTCCTGGTCCGCAAGCTCCGGGAGGGCAGCGTGCTGGAGCCGGACCCCGCCAAGAGCCTCCGCCACGCCCTGGAAGCGCTCGCCGCGGCCATCCGGCGCCTCGGGATCAGTAAATGAAGGGGACGATGCGCCAGCGGACGCGCGCGCGATAGGTGCTCCAGAGAGCGCCGTACTTCTCGGCGCATCGCCGGTCATCGTCCAGCTGCCGCGGCACCAGCAACGCCACGTAGTAGAGCGGGTAGAGCCACGGGCCGAGCACGCCCGGATGACCGAGGCTCAGCGTCAGCGCCGTCGCCATCAGAAGCTCGCCCAGGTAGTTGATGTGGCGGGAGAGCGCCCAGAAGCCGCTCACCAGCACTCGCCCTTCCAGCGCCTCCGGGGCGATGACCCCGAAGGCCTTCCGCGACGGGTCGCGCTTGAACCAGTACTTCTGGAGATTCGCTCCACGGGCCAGCGTCCAGCCGCCGAAGAAGAGGGCCGCGATCAGCGCGTAGGCCCAGGCCGGCCAGTGCGGGTCGGGAAGCTCGGCTGTCGTCCACAGGCCGACCGCGTAGAAGAAGGGATAGAAGCAGAAGCAGCCCCAGCCCAGCTTGAAGCCGACCCGCTCGGCGACGAAGTCGTAGGTGTAGAGGTGCACCCTCTCGAAGAGGAGGTACTCGACGAGGAAGAAGGTGAAGAGCGCCAGGTGCAGGGCCACTCCGGGCGAGGGATCCGCCGCGTGGACCAGGAAGTGATGCGCGCCGAACGAGAGGAGGTTGAGCTCGAGCGCCACCGCCCCGAGCAGGTAGAGGAACATCTTGGCGTCCACCCGACCGCCGAGCCACTGCGGCTGCTCGACGCGACCCAGGTAGAGCTCCTTGCCCAGGCTCCACCCGGGCACCCTCCGGGCCGGGAGCACCACGGCGAGGGTGAAGAGCACGCCCAGCGCGCACGCCCCCACCGCCATCTCCCACCGGTGCACGTAGAAGGCGTCCCAGGCGAGCCAGCCGGCCCGGCAGAGGCCGGCCCACGCCGCCACGCTCACCGCGAGGACCAGCGGGCCATTCAGCCGGTAGCGGATGGGCGCACCGGCCCAGTCTCGGACGTAGCCCTCGACCTGGCGCGCCGGCAACAGCGCATGGAGCGCGAAGACGCCGCCGGCGATGACCCCGGGCCAGGCGAAGGCGAGCGACACGCACGCACGCTAGCAGCCCGTCCCGGTCACCCGCGAGCAAGAGCTGCGGCCTGCTCCAGGCTGATCCCGCGCAGCAGGAGATCGGCGTGGCGATGCACCAGGCGCCACCCCGGCGCGTCACGCCGGTAGACCTGGGTGATCCGGAGCGGCCACTCCTGCTCCGGCAGACCGCCCACGTTCCCCCGGAGGCGGGCGATCATCGCCAGGACGACCATCCCGCCCGAGGCGTAGCTCTCGATCACCTCCACCGTTCCGTCTCCCCCGCGGAAGAAGCGCGACAGCTTCTCCAGACGCGCGCTCGAGGTGTCGAATCCGCGCCGGGGCTCGCCGCCGAACGGCGCCATGAGCGTGTAGTCGTCCGAATGGGTGATCAGCGAAAGGTACCTGCGCATGTCGCCCCGGATGAACACCACCTCGGAGACCTTGGTGCGCTCGATCAGCTCGGCGATCTCGGAGTCGCCGACGCCCGTCGTCGCGCCCGTCGCCAGGGTCCCCAGCAACATGTTCCTGCGTGTCATCACGGCCCGCGTGCCTCCTCCGGCCTCGCGCCCCTGGGATCCCAGGGGCCGGCGGCCAGCGCGTTCGAGGTCGTGGCAGCCACGACCCGGGCACAGAGATGCCGGCGGACCCGTACTGAATCC
The DNA here is from genome assembly GCA_035646995.1 of Myxococcaceae bacterium. GTDB lineage: Bacteria > Myxococcota > Myxococcia > Myxococcales > Myxococcaceae > RPRB01. The sequence continues at coordinate 2,702 of DASROG010000375.1, read as the reverse complement.
AGTGATATGATTTCACGGAGATGCTGAACGAAATTGACCTCTCCCGTGCCGACCTGAACCTGCTCGTGCTGTTCGAGACGGTGCTGAGGGAGCAGCACGTGGGAAGGGCTGCGTCGCGTCTGCACCTCTCGGCCTCCGCGGTCAGTCATGGGCTGGGACGCCTCCGCCGGCTGCTGAAGGATCCGGTGTTCCTGCGGACGCCGAGAGGCGTGGTGCCGACCGCGCGTGCGCTCGAGCTCGCCGGGCCCGTGGCGGAGCTCCTGGCCGGCGCCCGGAACATCCTCGCGACCGCGGTGTTCTTCGATCCAAGGACCTCCACTCGCGAGTTCACCATCGGAGCTCCGGACGGAGCCTCGACCGCGTTTCTCCTGCCGCTCCTCACTCGCCTGCGGAAGGAGGCGCCGGGGGTCGACCTCCGTCTCCGCCAGCTCGTGCCCCCCGGAGACGGGCGCCCCGGAGTCGCCGGCTGGGAGCCCGCGTGCGCCGAGCTGGACAGCCGCATCCTCGATCTCGCCATCGGTCCGTTCGACGGCGTTCCGGCGCGCTTCGCCTCGGAGGTGCTGCGAGAGGAGGACTTCGTCATCGTCTCGCGCCGCGGGCATCCCTTCGCCCGGACGCCCGGCCTCGACTCCTACTGCGCCGCGAGCCACGTGGTGGTCTCGCAGGCCGGCGACGCGCGCGGCTTCGTGGATCGCGCCCTGGCCGGCCTCGGTCGGAGGCGGCGGGTGGCGTTGACCGTGCCCAGCTTCTTCATGGCCCTGGCGATCGTCGCCGAGACCGAGCTGCTCGCCGCCGTGCCGCGGACCTTCGCCAGGGTCCACGGACCTCGCGCTGGCCTGGTGATGATCGAGCCCCCCCTGTCGCTTCCGAGCTTCGAGCTGCGGATGATCCTGCCGGCGGGAGGACTCACCGACTCGGGGCTGGCCTGGCTCTGCTCGGCGATCCGCCACGGCAGCGAGCCCCGCCCGCAGGCGGTCGGGCCACGGCGGACCTCCGGCCCGAGGTACCGACTCAGCGCAGCGACTTCAGCTCGACCGCGATGAGCCGCAGGTCGCGGTCCCCGACGTTTCGCACCCGGTGAGGTGGAAGCGCCGGGCTCCAGATCGCCTCGCCCGGGCGAGGGCGAAGGTTCATGGTGCGCGAATCCGCGAGCACCTTCCCCTCCGCGTCGATCCGGACGAAATCGCTCCAGCTGAGGACGTACAGCGCGCTCGGCCAGACGTGGGTGTGGACCTCTGTCTGCTCTCCCGGGCGCAGGAGCGCGTCCAGCACCCGCACCTGCTCGTTCTCCAGGAGGACGTCGTGATGCTCCGGATCCCGTTCGACCGCGTCGAGCGGCCCGAGTGTCGCAGAACGACTCTCCTCCGTGCTCATCGTTGCCTTCCTCCGCCCGGAACCTCGGCGGCTCGAGAGTGGCGAGGATGCCCGAACGACGCTGCGGACGTCACTTCTGTCCTTTCTGGTAGGTCCCGATCAGCTCGGCCTGTCCGACCACGTGGCCCTCCATGGCCTTCAGCACATCGGCCTTCGATGGGTTCCCCAGATCCGGAAGCACGCTGTCCAGCGCGTACAGCTTGAAGAAGTACCGGTGCCGCCCGATGGGCGGGCACGGACCGCCGTAGCCGGTCCGCTTCCAGTCGTTCAGCCCCTCCTTCGTTCCCTGGGGAAGCGTCCGGGACGCGCCCTCGGCGAGTCCGGAGGCCTGGGGCGGCAAGTCGTAGAGCACCCAGTGGACCCAGGTCATCTTCGGTGCCTTCGGGTCCGGTGCATCCGGGTCGTCGACGATGAGGGCGAGGCTCTTCGCCGATGACGGCACGCCGCTCCACGCCAGCGGCGGCGAGGTGTCCGGTCCTTCACAAGTGTGCTTCGCGGGAATCGATCCCTGCTGACTGAAGCTCGACGAGGAGATCTGCATACGCGCCTCCGGCGGTTTGCTCGCTGCATCAGCGGTGAGCAGCAAGCCCGAGATCAACACCACGCCGCCAAACGCATGGTCCCTCGAGTCTACGCCTGTGCCGCCGCGGGCATCGCCCGTCGGATCGGCAACGCTCGACAGACGACCGGGCGGCCAGGTGTCGCAACGCTCTGCAGGCCCCGTGTCGCCCAGATCGAGGTCGAGGCGAGCCCTCGATTCATCCGGGAGGCGCAATGGCAAAGAGTGCCCTGATATCTGTGTTCCTGCTTGCGGTCGGGCTGGTCGTGGCCTGCAGCGACGACGAGTCCCAGCCCCAGCCCAAGGTGTTCAATGTTGCGCTCACGACAGCGAACGAGACGCCACCCTGCACGGACGCGGGCGTCAACGCGACCGGCAGCGCGACCGTGACCATCCCCGTCGACAACGCCTCGGTGGTGGTCAACGTGACCTACTCGGGGCTGTCCGGCCCGGTCACCGCGGGGCACATCCACTCGGGCGGTGCCAGTGCGCCGGGCCCGGTGGTGCTCCCCTTCGGTCCTCCACTGGACTCGCCGTTCTCCAGGACCCTGACCGCCGCCGACTACGTCCCCGGCACCGGAACTCCCCCCGACTTCCCGAGCTTCGTGACCGCGCTCAAGGGCGGCGGGGCCGGATACGTGAACCTCCACACCGACGCCTGCAAGCCCGGGGAGATTCGCGGCGAGATCCAGTGAGCCCCACCGGCTGAGCGGCGGCCGTTCGGGACCCGCTCAGCCGGTGGGGCTCACTGGATCTCGCCGCGAATCTC
>DASROG010000374.1:0-5295 GCA_035646995.1 Myxococcaceae bacterium | reverse complement strand
AGCGGGAGGAAGTCGAAGAAGAGCGTGCGGTCGGTCTCGGTGCTGAGGCTGATCAGCTTGCCCTTCGTCTCGGGGTTGGTCTTGTTGTAGATGTACTGGAGGTTGGTCGTCTTCCCGCACAGACCCGGTCCGTAATAGACGATCTTGCAGTTGATCTCGCGGGATGAGTAATTGATGAAGGACATTTCGTGACCTGGTTTTCGGTCCCTATTCGCTGAAGAGATTGTCGATGTCTTCGTCGGAGATCTCGGCGAAGGGCGAGCCCATCCCGCCCGGGCTCTCGGTCTTCTTCACCAGAGCCTCGAAGATCTTCCCGAGCTCGTCCGAAGCCTTCTTGACCCTCAGCCGGACCAGGCCCAGCGAGGTCCGGGTGTCGAAGATCACCACCAGCACGATCCGGCTCCCCACGATGGTCATGTAGAGCGACTCGCGGGCGCCCTCGTGGATCTGGTTGGGAAACTCGTTCTCCCCGATGAGCTTGGCCAGCCCGCCCATGGCCGCGACGTTTCCCGCGGTGAGCGAGGCCAGCGAGGTGGTGTCGATGTTCTGGGTCTGCCCGGAGGCGGAGATCAGCTGGCCATTCTTGTCGACGATGAAGACGACCTTCGCGTTGGCGTCCTTGGTGAGGCGATCGCAAACGGCGTTGATGCGATTGTACTCCTCGTCATACATCACCAGTTGCGTGCCCATGGGCGTGCAATGTCCCCTTCGCTGCCGAGGAATCGGACCGGGTTTTCCGAGGGATTCCGCGTCAGTTCGCGCCGCCGCGCCCTCGTCCGGACGGCCAGGACGGTAGCAGGCAGCAAAGCCATGCGGCAAGGATTGCGCCTGCCGGCCGGTCGGGACCGCTTGCGCACGCGTCCCAGGTCTGGTCGAAGCGGCCGACCACATGATCCTACCCGTCGCGGCCACCCTCCTCGTCGTCACGCAGGCGCCCGCCTCGTCCCCGCCCCGATCCGATGCCGGCAGCGCCGTGGCGCGCCTCTCCTCGCTCCCGGTGGAGCCGGCGCCCGGGCTCCCGCGGGTTCTGGTGAGCGGGGTACCGGCGGTGCCGGCGGACTTCGACGCCTGGCTCACGCCGTACACCGAGGTGCGCTCGGCGGCGCTGGCCGACGCTGGGGACGACGGCAGGTCGGTGCTCATCCTCACCCGGTTCTCCTCGGTGACCCAGATCCACCGGGTGAACGCGCCGCTGGGGGCGCGTGAGCAGCTCACGTTCGGGAAGGAGCCGGTGGCGAAGGCGCGGTGGCTTCCCGGCGATGCCCGGACGGTGTTCTTCCTCGAGGACGTGGGCGGCGGCGAGTACTTCCAGCTCTACCGCCTGGATACCCGGACCGGGCAACGCCAGCTGCTGACCGACGGGAAGAGCCGGCACGAGTCGTTCACGCTGTCGCGTGACGGGCGGTGGCTGGCGTATTCCGGCACCGGCCGCAACGGCGTCGATACCGACGTCTACCTGGCGGAGGTGGCGAGCCCGAGCACCGCGCGACGAGTGACGGAGGAGGCGGGGACCTGGCTGCCGGTGGACTTCTCGCCGGATGGCGAGCGGCTGCTGGTGAAGCAGACGCGGGCCATCGACGACGCGGACCTCTGGATGCTGGATCTGCGGACCCGGCAGCGGTCGCGGGTGACGCCGGATCCGGCCACGGCGGGCAAGGGGTCGGTGCGTCACGCGGCGTTCTCCGGCGACGGGCGCGCGGTCTACCTGGTGACGGACCGGGGCAACGAGTTCAGCCAGCTGTCCCGGGTGGACCCGGCCCGCCCCGGGGCACCCTGGACGAATCTCACCCCGGACCTCCGCTGGAACGTCGAGGCGCTCGCGGTCGCCCCCGACGGGACCCTGGCCTACGCGGTCAACGAGGACGGCTTCAGCAAGCTGTACGTCCAGAAGCCCGGCGGCGCGAAGCGGACGGCCATCGAGGTCGCGCCGGGGGTGGTGGGAGAGATGCGGTTCCCGAACCGGACCTCGAACGTGCTGACCTTCGCCATCGATACGCCCACCTCTCCGAGCGACGTGTGGCAGGTGGCAGTGAAGTCCGGCAAGCCCATCCGCTGGACCCGGAGCGAGGTGGGGGGGATGGATTCGTCGCGCTTCGTCACCCCGGAGCTGGTGCGCTACCCGTCGACCGGCGGGCTGCAGGTCCCCGCCTTCCTCTACCGGCCACGGGGACTCCGGCCGGGAGCGCGCGCCCCGGTGGTCGTCTACTGGCACGGCGGACCCGAGGTGCAGGACCGGCCGAAGTTCACCGCGCTGTTCCAGGCGATGGTCGACCTCGGCCTGGCGGTCCTGGTCCCCAACGTGCGGGGCTCCGATGGCTACGGGAAGGCGTACCTCGCGGCGGACGACGGGGTGAAGCGCGAGGAGGCGCTGAAGGACATCGGGGCGACGCTGGACTTCATCGGCCGGCAACCGGACCTGGATCCGTCACGGGTGGCGGCGTTCGGAGGCAGCTACGGCGGCTACATGACCCTGGCGTCGGTGGCCTTCTACCCCGAGCGTTTCCGGGCGGCGGTTGACCGGGTGGGGATCTCGAGCCTCATCACCTTCCTGAACAGCACCGCCCCCTACCGGCGGGACCTCCGCCGCGTCGAGTACGGTGACGAGCGCGACGCGTCGGTGAAGGCGGTCCAGGAGCGCATCTCCCCCCTGGGCTCGGCGGACCGGATCCGCGCGGCGCTGTACGTGCAGCAGGGGAAGAACGACCCCCGGGTGCCCCAGAGCGAGGCGGAGCAGATCGTCCGCGCGGTGCGCGACCGCGGCAGGCCGGTGTGGTACCTGCTGGCGCTGGACGAGGGGCACGGCTTCAAGAAGAAGGAAACCAACGACTACGCCGTGAGCACCGCGCTGTACTTTCTCCGTGAGCAGCTGGTGGGAGGAGGGGCGGGACCTTCCGGAGGCCGATGAGCACCGAGCGCGCGGACCTCGTGGTGGGGGGCTGGTCACAACGCCGCGCGTCGCGTGCTGCGGGACCCCGGCCGGGCGTGACGAGCGGAGCATGATTCGCCGGTGCGGCTCGCATCGGCCGGCATCCGGGGTACAACCCCTGCCGTCCAGGAGGCGTTCGATGCGTCGACTCTCGCTCCTCGTGGTGGTGCTGGCTGGCTGTGCGAGTGCTCCGGTCCCGTCCGCTGCGCCAGGGTGGAAGCTCCTGAGCGCGACGCCGGACACCAACGAGCTCCAGTTCCAGACCGACGACAACCTGAACCGGGCGACGGTGACCGACTCGGCCGCGCGGGGGCCGTTCCTCGACCTGAAGCGAGCGGGCGGGAAGCTCCAGGGAACGGTCCGGGTGGATCAGCCGGTGGAGCTCGAGGCGAAGGGCAATCAGATCCAGGGGCGGGTGTCCGGTGATTCCTTCGACCTGACCCTGATGCCGGACGGCGCCGAGACGCGGGCGACGGGACTGACCCGGGGCATGCCGTCGACGTTCTGGATGAGCCCGCAGCGGATCCGCGGAAATGTCGGCGAGTGCCGGTTCGACCTGGTCTGGGGAGCGGGGCGGTACACCGGAGGAAGGACCTGCGGGCCGAAGGGCGAGACGGTGAGCGTGCTGGTCCCGGCTTCGCTGGCGTCGTGGAGTGACCCCGAGGTCGCCGCACTGCTGGCGATCCTGGCCCCGCGCCAGTGACCGGCCCGCGACCGGGTCAGGGCGGCAGTCCCCCGCGGCTGGTGGCGACCAGCTCGTACTCGCGGGTCTCCACATCGGTGAGGAGGTGGGAGTGGAGGACGCGGGCGAACTGGACCGACCCGCCGGCGGTGCGCTGGTGCTCGGCGGCGTCAGCGTCGTCGGCGGTGATGAGCGTGACGTACACGTTGGGGTTCCGGCGATCGCGGTAGGTGGTCCAGGAGGAGTCCTCGAGCTCTAGCCCCACATAGAGGGCGAACTCGCGCATCGCCCGCTCGACGTCGGCGCGGGCGTCCGGGCGAACGGCGTAGCGGACAATCTTGAAGACTGGCATGGCGAGGTGGATGACACGGCAACCGCCCGGCAGGCAGGGGCGTTGCTGCATGCGGGCCGTTCGCCGCAGGGAGCGTACTCGCCGCCTGTGCCGCCGCCAGGTCCACCCGACCCCGGCCGGCGGGCTCGAAGTCTTCCGGGCTAACCGAGGCGGGCGCATCGCGCGCTGGGGGCGGCAACGCGCTTCTGACGCCCGGGCGGAGGACTGCGCCGGATCTACAGCTCGCGGCGGCCGGAGAGTGCGCGAGCCAGGGTGGCCTGGTCCGCGAACTCGAGATCGCCGCCCATCGGCAGCCCCTGGGCGAGGCGGGTGACGCGGAGGCCCATCGGCTTCAGGAGCCTCATCAAGTAGAGCGCCGTCGCCTCGCCCTCGACGTCGGGGTTGGTGGCGACGATGACCTCCTCCACCTTCCCGTCCTCGAGGCGGACGAGGAGCTCCTGAATGCGGAGCTGCTCCGGGCCGATGCCCTCCAGCGGCGAGAGCACGCCGTGGAGCACGTGGTAGCGGCCCTTGAACTCCCGTGTCTTCTCCAGGGCCAGGAGATCGGCGATGCCCTCGACGACGCAGAGGAGCCGGTCGTCGCGGCGCGGGTCGGTGCAGAAGCCGCAGAGCTGGCCCTCGGTGAGAGCGAAGCAGCGGCTGCACAGCCGCACCTTGCTCTTCAGCTCCTGGAGCGCGAGCGCCAGATCTGCCGCGTAGTCGTCCGGCGCGCGCAGGATGTGGAAGGCCAGGCGCTGGGCGGTCTTCTCCCCGATGCCGGGGAGCTTCGACAGCTGGGCGACGAGGCGGTTGAGCGGGTCCGGGGTCATCCGGTGATTCCGGGAATCTTCAGCCCGCCAGAGATCTTCCCCAGCTCTCGCTCGCTCAGCTCGCGCGCATGGGTGAGCGCGGCGTTGACCGCGGCGGCGATGAGGTCCTCCATCATCTCCACATCGCCGGCTTGCAGTACCTCGGGGGAGATCTTGATCGAGCGAACGTCACCTGCGCCGGTGGCGACCACCTTGACCCGGCCGTCGCCGGCCTGGCCCTCGACGGTCTCCTCGGCCAGCTCCTTCTTCCGCTGCTCGAGCTTCTCGGTCAGCTTGCTGGCCTGACGCATGAAGTAGTTGAGGTCGACTCCGGGCATGGCGTGCTCCGTGGGATGTCTCAGGGCGGCTCGTCGATGACGTCGCTGCCGGGGGCTCCGGTGCGCTCGTGCTCGAGCACCTGGATGTGCTCCAGCTCACCGCCGAGGATGCGCAGGGTGGCGAGGATTGCGGGGTGGTTGCGGACCGACTGTCCGGTGGTGCGCTCGTGCTCGGCCCGCGCCTCGGCGTCGAGCTCGGCGAGCGTCTT
>DASROG010000373.1:0-5006 GCA_035646995.1 Myxococcaceae bacterium | reverse complement strand
ACCTGGAGGAGGCCTGCACGAAGCTCATCGAGCGAGCCAACGCTGCGGGGGGCAACGACAACGTCACCTGCATCCTGGCCCGGTGCAGGCTGGAGTGAGACAGCTCGCCGCCGGCGGGCCCGACCTCCGGCAGAAGATCCTGATCGCCGCCGGGGCGATGGCGATCAACGCGGTGCTGTACCTGGTCCCCAACCACGTCCAGCTGGGGACGCCGCGGCTCCTGTGGTGGACCCGGATCGACCAGGGGACGCCCTTCCTGCCGCCGACGGTGTGGATCTACTTCTCCGACTACGCGCTGGTGTCCTCTGCCTTCCTGGTCTCGGAGGGCTGGGACGAGGTGAAGCGCTTCGTCCGGGCGTACTTCGTGCTCCTGGCCATCGGTGCGGTCATCCACTTCACCTGGCCCACGGTGTTCCCCCGCGAGGCGTTTCCGGTCACTGGTGAAGGGCTGAGCGACCGGGCGCTGGCCTCGCTCCGGGGGGTGGACGCGGCCACCAGCTGCATGCCGAGCATGCACGTGGCCGGCTCGTACCTGGCAGCGTTCTCCCTCTGGCACCGGCGGCGCTCGCTGTTCCTGGGGTACGTGCTCTGGGCGACGGCGATCGCGGTGTCCACGCTGACCACCAAGCAGCACTACCTGGTGGACGTGATCAGCGGGCTGTCGCTCGCGGCGGTGCTGGGCGCGATGTTCTTCTGGATTCCGGAGTTCCGCGGCAAGGACCGAGCTGCCTGGGCCGGAGCCTCCAGCCGCAGCTCGAGCGCCGCCGGAGCCCGGTCGGGCTGACTCATCGCAGCGGGTGGGCCACCGCCTCCAGCGCGCGGTGGTCGTCCACCTGGACCTCCCAGAACCCGGGGCGCTCGGTGGAGCTGCCGCCGGCGATGAGGTGAGGCCGTCCCGCGCGGGCCCGGTGCCAGTAGCGATGGTGGGAGTGGCCGTGGAGGAGCACCACCCGCCGGTCGCGGATGGTCCGCAGCAGGTCGTCGGCGTCGATGAGCCCCGACTCGTTCCAGTCGAAGGCCCCGGAGGGGCCCGCAGGGCCGTGGTGGGCGAGGAGGAGCACCGTTCGCCGGTCGAGCGCCGGATGCTCGAGAACCCGGGCCAGCGCGCGCAGCTGTCTCGCCCCGAGCCGCCCGACGACGTAGTGGCTCCAGCCCTGGACGCGCGTGCTGTCGAGGCCCACCAGCGCGTGCTGTTCGCCGACCAGCTTGACGAAGGGGTAGCCGCGCTCGTCGGCCAGCTCGGGAAGGTCGCCGGTGAGCAGGTCCCGGAAGACGACCTCGAAGGCAGACCGCCGTGCGTCGGTGTACCGGTCGTGGTTGCCGGGGACGACCACCAGGATTCCCGCGGCGATGAACGGCTCCAGGAGCGCGCGGGCGTGCCGCAGCTCGTGCTCGTCCCCGAGCGCGGTCAGGTCGCCGGTCACGATGACCCGGTCCGGTGCCAGCATGAGCACCTGGTCCACCAGACGAGCGATGCGCTGCCCGACGCCCGTGAAGCGGCGCAGCCGGCCGAGGGCGTGGAGCTCCAGGCGCCCCGGAGCGCCGCGCCACCCCGAGCTCCAGAAGGAACGCTTCTGCCAGTCGATCTGATGGTGAAGGTCGCTGAGGTGAGCGAGGCGGAGCACGACGTCGTCTTGGACGATGGGGCCGACCCGCCGCCGCGGCAACTGACCGGACGCTGGTTCGTCCGCAATGTCACGACAGCGTCACCGCGCCGGTGCGCTGGCACTCCGCCGATACGTGCCCTCCATGAACTTCACGAAGGTCTTCCCGCCGTCGAATGAGTTCTCGATGCGGAAGTCGTACCGGTCGTCGCCGTGGAACCGGTACGTGTACCGCCCTTCCGCCTTCGGTGTCGTGACTCGCAGGTGGAGCGTGTCGCCGTCCCAGGTGCCGCGCGCGGGCTCCGGCGGGTTCGCGCCCATCGTGTCGAACCAGTACCAGGTGACGGTGCGCGAGGCCGGGTCCCAGCCGAACACCGAGTGGCCCTGGAAGGACACCTTCCCGTCCTTCTCCTCCACGTAGTCGGAGACGACGAACATCCCGTCCATCGCGATGCGCGCGGAGATCCGCCCCACGGCGGATCCTCCCGGGCCCCACGGCGAGGGTTCGAGCCGTTCTTCGCCGACCCACGTTCCGGCGAGTCGGTGCAGCCTGCGATGGTCGTCCGTCGGCGTGGGCATCTGCATCCTGCACCTCGAGTTGAGGGTCCGGACGCATCGGAGCGAAACGCCGGCCCCAGGACAAGCCCAACCGGCGAGCGGTCGCCGGCGGCGGTGAATGGTCGGCGCCGAGCTCAGACGGGACGCGCGGGGAGAGCGCGACCCTCCCAGCGGATCTGCTCGTCGACCATCTCACCGGGTGCGACGGCGGCACCGGGGAGGAGCGCGCTCCGGCGGACGCGCGCCCCCGCGGGGACCTCCACCCCGGCCGCGACGAACACGTCCGGGGCGAGCTCGGCGTCGGGATGCACGCGGGCTCTGGGCTCGACCAGCGCCCCCTCGGCCGTCCGCCCGTGGAGCGGTGACTCCGTCCCCAGCGGGTCGGGGACGCGGCCGGACAAGAGATCTGTCTGCGCCTCGAGGTACGCCGCGGGGGAACCCAGGTCGGACCACAGGGTGGTCACCACCACGCCGCGCACGACCCCCGCCCCGAACAGCCGCGGGTACACGTCGTGGTTGATGTCCTCGGGTCCCTCTGGCCCCATCGCCTCGAACACCCGGGGCGAGAGGAGATGGACCCCGCTGAAGTGCCACGCGGTGCAGCCGGGAAGCGGCGCGGGGTTCGGACGGCCGATCCGGTGCACGCGCCCCGACACGTCCACCTCCACCACTCCGTAGCTCCGCCCCGCGGGCATGGGCAGCAGCACCATCGTGGCCGCGGCGCGCGAGGCCCGGTGCGCCTCCACCAGCGGAGCGAGATCCGGAGCGAAGAGGACGTCCCCGTTCCAGGCGATGACCACGTCGTCCCCGGGCAGCGCGCGCTGGAGCCCGCGCAGCCCGCCGCCCGTTCCCTGGATGACCGGCTCGTGCACCGTGGTCACCGCGAGCCCGCGGCGCGCGGCCTCCTCGCGGGCCACCCGCTCCATCACCTCGGGGAGGTGGTGCGTGTTCAGCGCCACCCGGTCGACGCCTGCGCGGGCGAGCACCGCGAGGGTGCGCCGGAGCAGCGGAGCGCCGAGGAACGGGACCGCCGGCTTGGGCCAGGTGTCGGTCAGCGGGCGGAGCCGGGTGCCGAGTCCCGCAGCGAGGACGAACGCTCGCAGGCCCGCCGCCATCAGCGCAGCTCGGGGACGTAGCGCACCGCCACCTCGCGGAGCGCGACCACGTCCGGATCGTCCGTGAGCCGCTCCATCGCCGCCCGCGCGTAGCGGAGCGACGCGGGGATCGACGGCAGGAAGCTCGAGTTCTTCTTCACCCGGTGGATGAACTCGAAACGGGCGGCGTCCTTCAGCTTCCGCTGCACGGTGAGGAGATCGAAGAAGCGGCGGAACCCGTCTCGCTGCAGCGTGCGGCCCGAGGCACGGGTGTACACGCCGAGCCAGCGGTCGATCATCGCCTCGACCAGCCCGGCGTCCAGCTCGACGTAGCTGTCCCGCAGCAGCGCCACCAGGTCGTACTGCCACGGCCCCTGGAGCGCGTCCTGGAAGTCGATGACCACCATCTCGCCGGCGGTCATCATCAGATTGCGGCTCTGGTAGTCCCGGTGGGTGAAGCCCCGTGGCGCGGCGGCGAGCCGACCGGCGATGCCGGTGAAGGCACGGTCGAGCTGCGCGCGCTCGGCGACGGTGGGCACCTTCCCGCTCCAGGCCTCGAGCCCGTACTCGCGGAAATGGTGCAGCTCCCAGGTGTAGAGCTCCTGGTCGAACGCGCGGGAGAAGGCCAGGCATCGCGGGTCGGGCCGCGCCTCGGCCGCGGCGCGCATCCCGGCGAGGAGGTCCACTGCGCGCCCGTAGAGCGCCTCGCGCGAGGCGCCGGCGAGGGCCCGCTCGAAGGTCATGTCGCCCAGGTCCTCGAGCACCATGATCGCCGCCGTCGCGTCGTAGCGGAGCACGCGGGGAACGCGGACTCCCAGGCCCTCGAGGTAGCGGTGCACGTTCAGGAACGGCAGCTCGGCCGGCGGTCCTCCCTTGCTGGCCTCCTCGCTCTTCGGGGGCCCGGGTGGCATCACCATCACCACGTGGCTGTCCGGCCAGCGCCCCACCCGGAGGTAGGAGCGGTTGCTCGCGTCGCCCTTCAGCTGGAGGACCGGGGCACCGTCCTGGGGGCGACCGGTGGCCTTCGCCACCTGGTCGCGGAGGACCTGCTCTTTGTGCATTGGCCGCAAGGGTAGCACTAGGCTCGCGGGCCATGAACCGCCCTGCCCGCGCAACCGCCGCCGCCCCCGCCTCGGTGGGCAACGTGGGCGTCGGGTTCGACATCCTCGGTCACGCCATCGTGGGGCCGGTGGACCGCGTCACCGTCGAGCGGCTCGACTCGCCGGAGGTGCGAATCCTCGGCATCGAGGGCGTGGTGAGCGGCCTCCCCCTGGATGCGGAGCGGAACACTGCCGGCAGGGCGCTCCTCGCGCTCCGGGGCCGTCTGGGCCTCACCCACGGTTTCGCGCTCCGGATCGAGAAGGGAATCCCGCTCGGCTCGGGCATGGGAGGGTCGGCAGCCTCGTGCGTCGCCGCCCTGGTCGCCGCGAACGCGGTCCTCGACCGGCCTGCACCGATGGACGTCCTCTACCACTGCGCGTTGATCGGCGAGTCCGCCGCCAGCGGCGCCGAGCACGGCGACAACGTGGGCCCGATGCTGCTCGGGGGCCTGGTCCTCGCCACGCACGACCGACTCGTCCCCATCCCCGTGCCCGAGAGCCTGACCTGCGTGCTGGTCCACCCCCACCAGATCCTGGAGACCAGGACCGCGCGGGCAGTGCTGCGGCTTCCCTTCGAGCTTCCCCAGTTCGTCGAGCAGAGCGCGAACCTGGCCCTGGTGCTCGCCGGGTGCTACCGGAACGACCTGGAC
>DASROG010000372.1:0-3566 GCA_035646995.1 Myxococcaceae bacterium | reverse complement strand
GGGAGGTCGCGGGGGCCTGCGCCGGGGCGGCGCCCTGAGCGAATGCGGGAAGCGACAGGGCGAGACAGCCTGCGAGCACGACGTTGCGCGAGAAGCTCATGTGGGCTCTCCAGTCGGGTGGGACGAGCGAGAGAAGACGCGCTGCAGCAGGGGGGCGAGCCCGACCACCACCGCGCATCCGAGCACGTTGTACCAGAGGAAACCCAGGGTTCCGAAGGCCGCTGCAGCGAGCACCGCGATCTCGCCGGCCACTGTCGCCCAGAAGGCGGCGCGACCGCCCACGCGGGCGAGGAAGAACCCCACCAGGAAGACGCCGAGCATCGGTCCGTAGAACAGCGAGCCGAGCACGTTCACCGCCTGGATGAGGTTGTCCAGCAGCGAGGCGAAGGAGGCGAACGCCACCGCCACCAGGCCCCACGCCGCGGTGGACCAGCGCGCCACCGCCAGCGTCCGCGAGTCCGGTGCGTCCGGGTGGCGAGGACGGTAGAAGTCCACGACCGTGGTCGCGCCCAGCGACGAGAGCGCCGCGGAGTTCGCGGACATCGCGGCCGAGAGGATGACCGCCACCAGCAGCCCGACGAGACCACGCGGAAAGTGGTCGAGGACGAAACGGAGGAAGATGAAATCCGCGTCCTTCGGATCCGCTCCGGGCCGGGTCCGCGCCACCAGCGCCCCGGTCTCCTTCCGGAGCGCCTCCACGCGCGCCTCGGCCTCGCGCAGCGCAGGGCCATGCCCCGGGCTGGTCAGCCAGGCGTCGATGGCCTGCCGCTTCTGCGCGAACAGGCGCGCGTGCCTCGTTTCCAGGGCCGCGACCTCGGTGGGGTGGCTGGCCCGCACTCGCTCCAGCTCCGCCCGGTTGAAGAAGAGCGGTGGCGGCGTGAGCTGGTAGACGACGAACACCAACACCCCGAGGAAGAGGATGAAGAGCTGCATCGGGACCTTGAGCAGCCCGTTCATCAGGAGCCCGCGCCGGCTCTCGGCCAGCGGCCCCCCCGCCAGGTAGCGCTGCACCTGGGACTGGTCGGTCCCGAAGTAGGCCAGCTGGACGAAGAGCCCGCCCAGCAGCCCGGACCAGAGGGTGTACCGGGTGTCGAGCCGCAGCGACGGGTCGACGCCCTCGAGCTTCCCCAGCGCGCCGGCCAGCGCGACACCCCGTCCGAAGGAAAACCCCGGAGGAAGCAGCGAGACCGCCATCCCGAACGCCACCACCAGCCCGACCAGGATGACCGCCATCTGTGCGGTCTGGGTCCGGCTGACGGCCCGGCTACCTCCGGCAACGGTGTAAACGATGGTCACGGCGCCCAGTGCCCAGTTGGTCCAGAGCACCGGCCATCCCAGGACGGCCGAGAGGACCAGGGCCGGCGCGTAGATGGCCAGCCCCGAGGCCAGCCCGCGCGAGACCAGGAAGAGCAGGGCGGTGAACTGCCGGGTGCGGCGGTCGAAGCGCTGCTCGAGGTACTGGTAGGCGGTGTAGACCCGGAGGCGGTGGTAGACCGGAAGGATGATCGCCGAGAGCAGCACCATGGCGATCGGCAGCCCGAAGTAGAACTGCACGAACCCCAGCCCGTCCTGGTAGGCCTGCCCCGGGACCGAGAGGAAGGTGATGGCGCTGGCCTGCGTGGCGATCACCGACAGGCCGATGGTCCACCAGCGGATGTCCTTCCCCGCGCGGAGGTACGACTCGGTCGTGTGCACCCCGCGGCTCCGCCAGGTCCCGAAGGCGACGATGCCGGCCAGGGTCAGCACCAGCACCGCCCAGTCGAGCGCGCTCACCGGAAGACCCGCTCCAGCACCCAGAGCCCGGCGATCTCCAGCGCCAGCGCCCCGATCACCAGCGCGTAGAGCCGCCCCCAGCGCTGCTCGGGGGGCTCTCCCGGCTCGGGGCCACGCACCGTCTCAGCCACCCGCGTCCACCAGGTTGGCAAAGAGGCGGAACGCGCCCGGCACACCGGCTGGAAGCTGCCGGAAGAAGGACAGCCCGGTGTAGACGAAGGCGCCCTTCCCCGAGCGAGCCACCAGCACCGAGCCCTTCAGCGGCGCCTCCCCCGGGTCATGCATCGAGAGCGGTGTGGCGTACCGCGGATCCCACGACTCGGCGAAGTAGAGCCCCCGCTCCTGCACCCAGCCGGCCCAGTCGTCGGGGCCGATGCGGTTCGGTGCGGCGAGCACCGGGTCTCCGGCTCCCTCCACCGCCGCCGTCTCGTCGGTCACCCGCCCCTGCCCGATGGTGAAGGGGAAGGGACCGAGGTCCGGAGGCGCCTTGCCGATGAAGTTGCTCGTCACGTACTGCACCAGCACCGTGCCGCCGGAGGCCACGTAGTCCATCAGCTTCCCGTGGAGCGCCTGGAGCTGGGGCTCGACGTTGAAGGCGCGGATTCCGAACACCACCGCGTCGAAGCGCGAGAGGCCTCCCTCGCGCAGGTCGGCCACCGAGAGCGGCGTGACCTCGTAGCCCGCCTGCCGCAGCGCCTCGGGTACGTCGTCGCCCGGGCCGGGGAGGTAGCCGATGCGCCGCTTGGCGTGGGCCACGTCCACCCGGGTGAGCTGGACGGTTGCCGGCGGGAGCCAGGTCTGGATGGGGATGTGCGCGTGGTCGATGCGCCGCAGGCCACGGTCGAAGCGCTGCCCGTTCACCGTGGCGGCGGCTCGCAACGTCCCCCGGGCGGTGGTGCGCGGCGGAGCGACGGTGAAGCGGACCGTCGCCTCGCCTCCCGCCGGGACGGTGAACGGCGCGGTCGCGGGCTGGGCGGAGAATCCCGCCGGCAGCTCGAGCGCGAGCGTGCCCGACGCGCCACGCACGCTGCGGACGGTGACGTCCAGCGGGCGAGGCGAGGCGTCGGGGAAGAGGAGCATTCCGCCCGAGGTGTCCACCGTCACGGGGGGCAGCACCTCGAGACGCCGGTAGCGCTCGCCGAGCACCGGGTCGGTCCACTTGTAGGCCACGGGACGACGGAGGGTGAGCGACTCGCTCCCGAAGGCGAAGGTGAGCTCCGCCTCGAGCGGCGCGGGCTCCTCGGGAAGGCCGATCCACGCCGGGTCGCGCACCGGGTAGAGACCGGGCTGGGGCGCCTCGAGCCACGCCGGATTGGAGAGCCGCGTGTCCGCCGGGACCTCGAGCGACGTCTTCGCCTCGAGCGGGACACCGGCCTTCAGCTCCGACGCGCCGAGCAGCGAGCGTGTGCCCAGCCGTGCCGAGGTGAGCGAGACCCGGGCCGGCCGGCGGAGCAGGACCGTGGTCGTCGCGGTCACCGTGCTGCCGGGAGAGCTGCTCGGGCGGTCGGCGATGACGTCACCGAAGAGTCCAGCGCAGGCGAGCACCGTGGCATCGAGCTCGGCGAGCTTGGCGGCCTTCCACGGGTGCTCGGGCATCTTTCGCAGCTCGGCGCGCGCGGCCAGCAGTGCCGGGAGGGACGCCTCGGGGGTGGCGGTCCGGAACGCCTGGCGCGCACGCTTCAGCTCCGCCACCAGGCGTGCGCTTCCGGGGACGCGGGACCAGTCGGCCACCACGCCGTCCAGCGGGCTCGCCTTCATCGGCTCGCCGGCGAGGGGATGGAAGGCCTCCAGGG
>DASROG010000371.1:0-5142 GCA_035646995.1 Myxococcaceae bacterium | reverse complement strand
ACGTGAGCTTCCATCCCCAGCGCGCGGGGGTGAAGCGTGCCGCCCTGGCGGTGACCCCCTGCACCGGATGCGGCGATGTCCTGGTGACGCTCACCGGGGAAGGCCTGGAGCAGGCGCTGATCGCCGAGCCGCCCTCGGTGGACTTCGGCCTGGTCCCCACCGACTTCACGGTGACCGGGGTCGCCGTGCTCCGGAACCTCTCCACCGAGCCGGTGACCGTGACCGCCATCGGCTTCACCCCGGGGTCGGATCCCGACTTCCAGAGCGGAGGAACGCCCGTGCCGCTGGTGATCGCCGGAGGAGCCACGGCGACGGTCGACCTCAAGTACGTCAGCACCCACCTCGACGTGGCGACCGGGACCCTGGTGCTCAACGTGAACAGCGTGCGTCACCCCACGCTGGACGTGCCCCTGAGGGGCGTGGGCGGTGGGACGAAGGTGTGCGTGGCACCGCTGCTGCTCGAGTTCGGCAGGCACGCGGTCGGCACCCGCACCGACTCGCAGGTCACCGTCCGGAACTGCGGCGGCCCGGGCTACGTCTTCACCGTGGACTCGGCCACACTCCTCGCCGGGGCGGGGTCGCAGTTCCAGCTCGGTCCGGTGGCCTACCCGGTCACGCTCACCACCGGGAACTCGCTGTCCATCCCGGTCAGCTTCGTCCCCACCACCTCCGGCGACGTCTTCGAGCAGCTGCAGATCGTCACCTCTGTGGCGGGAGGGACGGTGAACGTCCAGCTGCAGAGCACCGCCGCGGTCTCAGCGCCGTGCAGCCTCCAGGTCAGCCCCTCGGCCATCGACTTCGGCACCGTGGTCCCGGGGTCGCAGTCCCTGCTCGGGGCGAAGGTGCTCAACGCCGGCGCGGACGTCTGCATCCTCCAGCAGCTCACGCTGACCGATACCGGAGGGAACCTCTTCTCCCTGCCGGCGGGGAGCACCGTCGGGCTGAGCATGGCCCCGGGCGATTACTTCACCTTCGAGGTGCAGTTCTCCGCGCCCAACTCCGGTGGCACCTTCCGGGGGCTGGTCACGGTGAACGGGACGGGCCAGGCGCCGATCTCGCTGCCGCTCACCGCCGCGGTGGCGAACAGCTGCCTCGCCGCCAACCCGGGCTACGTCGACTTCGGCATCGCCAGCCCCGCCTGCCCGGCGCAGACCCGGCAGATCAACGTGGTGAACGGGTGCTCGGCGCCGGTGACGGTGACCGCGGCGACCATCGCGGCGGGGAGCACCGACGGCGAGTTCCTCTTCGCCGTCGCGCCCCCGGTGCCCCAGACCCTCGCCCCGGGAACCGGACTGACCCTGGAGGTGGAGTACCTGGCGATGGTGCCGGGGCTGAACCTCTCGCCGCTGTTCATCGAGAACTCGCTCCTCACTCCGCCGCTGCTGGTCTCGCTGGTGGGGGAGTCCAGCGCCAGCGCGAGCCAGACCGATCGCTTCGTTCAGGGCCAGCCCGGTCAGGTGGACGTGCTCTTCGTGGTGGACAACACCGCCTCGATGCTCGAGGAGGGCCCGCGGCTGGTCTCGGCGATGCCGGCCTTCGCCAGCGCGGCGCTGGGCACGGGGGTGGACCTGCACGTGGGCGTGACCACCACCGGCATCTCGCCCACCGGGCCTACCTGTCCCGGGGGCGCGTCGGGCGGAGAGGCGGGCCGGCTCTTCCCCGCGAACAACAGCACCCAGCGAATCTTCACCAACGCCACGCCCAACCTCGGCCAGGCGCTGCAGCAGGCGGTGCAGGTCGGGGAGTGCGCCTTCGAGCAGCAGGGCCTCGAGGCCATGCGGCGGGCGCTCACCCGGCCTCTGGTGGACAGCGCCGACGCCCCCGGGACCCCGCTGGGCGGCGACGGGAACCTCGGGTTCTACCGGCAGACCGCCTCGCTGGCGGTGGTGGTGGTGAGTGACGACGACGACACCTCACCCGACTCGGTCGCGACCTACGTGCGCTTCCTCCAGCAGCTGAAGGGCGCCGGCGCGGCAGGACGTGCCGCGCTCTACGCCATCGTTCCCTCCGGACAGACCTGTCCCAGCGCCTCGGGCCAGGGCCTGCGCTACGGCGAGGCCGCGACCCGGACCGGAGGCGCCATCGAGTCGGTCTGCGCCCCCGACTTCGGCCCGCTGCTCCAGGACGTGGTGGGCCGGGCGTTCACCGCGCAGACCCGCTTCCCGCTGAGCGGAACGCCCGACTCGGCGGGGGTGACGGTGACGGTGAACGGCACGCCCGCCGGCGGGTGGGTCTACGACGCGGCCTCCAACTCGGTGGTCTTCGCCGCTCCGCCGCCTCCGGGCGCGGTGATCGAGGTCAGCTACACCCGCGGCTGCAGCTGACCCCCTCCGGAAGGTCCGGAACGCGTGGACGACGCGCTCGGTGCAGTGCGCCGGTGTGGGCCCCGGGCGGCTCGGTCCGCCTGATTGACCCTCGGAGAAGCCGGCCGCTACCGTAACCCTCTTTCCCGTGCCACGAACTCCGCGATGACGCTCGCCGCCGGCACGCCCATCGGCAAGTACGTCGTCCGGCGAAAGCTCGCCGAGGGCGGAATGGCGGAGATCTACCTCGCCGCGGCGCTGGGGCCGGAGGGGTTCGAGAAGGACGTGGTCATCAAGCGCGTTCGCCCGGGCCTGGCAGGGGATCCGCAGTTCGTGCGGATGTTCATCGCCGAGGCCCGGGTGGCGAGCCGGCTGAACCACGCCAACCTGGTCCACATCTTCGACTTCGACAAGCACGAGGACACCTACTACCTGGCCATGGAGTACGTGCGCGGCCACTCCCTGTGGGAGCTGCGCCGGCGCTGCCAGGAGCGAGGAGTGGGCATCCCGCCGATCCTGGTCGCGCAGATCGGCATGGAGGTCGCGCGGGGGTTGGCTTACGCCCACCGGCTCACCGACAACGCACGGAGCCTGAACCTGGTGCACCGCGACGTCACCCCGCACAACGTGCTCCTCAGCTTCGACGGGGCGGTGAAGCTCACCGACTTCGGCATCGCCAAGGCGGGAGGCCGCGCCACCACCTCGGGGATGCTGAAGGGCAAGTTCGCCTACATGTCCCCGGAGCAGGCCCGGGGAGAGGCGCTGGACGCCCGCACCGACGTGTTCGCCCTGGGGGTCACGCTCTGGGAGCTGCTCACCGGCGCGCTGCTCTTCGAGGGCGACGGCGACCTGGCCGTGCTGCGCGCGGTCCAGGAGCGGCTGATCGTTCCTCCCGCACGCCTGAACCCGGGGGTCTCCGCCGCGCTCGATGCGGCGGTCATGCGCGCGCTGCAGCGGGATCGAGCCCACCGCTGGCCCACGGCGCACGAGCTGGAGCGGGCGCTGGCCGAGGTGGTGCTCGGCGGCGCGCGCTCCCTCGAGGACAGCGACGTGGGCGCGTTCCTCCGGCGGATGTTCCCCGAAGAGGCTGGAGTGGCGGAGCCGGTGCCCGGAACCGCCTCGATCCCCATCTCGATCTCCACCTCGGCCCCTCCGGCCTCCGCCGCCCGCGAGCCGTCACCGTCGGTGCCGGTGGCGCAGCCCACGGGGCTGGTGACGCCACCTCCCGCCGAACCGGGTCCGACGGAGATCCTTCCCCGGGTCGCGCCGGTGCGGCGGCGCAAGGCGGCGTGGGTGCTCGTCGTCGCCGCGATCGCCGCCGTCACCACGCTCGCCCTGCGGGCGGGCCCGGGTCTGGTCACGCGCTGGCGGGAGCGGCCCGACGTGCCGGTCGCCGCGGAGGTATCGCGCGCGGAGCCGGCGGCGATGCTTCCCGTGCCAGCTGCGGGGCTCGCGCCGTCGTCTTCGGGTGCACCGGCCGGTGCGGCTCGGGCCTCGCCACCACCGGAGCTGGCCGCGCCCCCGGCGCCGACTCCGGGTCCGAGCGGCACGGCGGACCTCGGCGGCGGCGCCACGGAGAGGGCAGGGCCGGCCGCGGTGCGGGCCCGTCTGGTGATCCGGGCCAAGCCCTGGGCCGAGCTGCGCGTGGACGGCAAGCGCGCGGGCTACGTGCAGGGCAGCAAGACGGTGCGGCTGCCTGCCGGACGCCACCTGGTCGAGCTGACCGGACCTGACGGGGTCTCCGGCTCCTACACCGTGCAGCTGGTGCAGGGCCGTACCGCGACCCTCGAGCATCCACCCGCCGAGCGCTGAGGTCCGTCTCCGTTCGGGGTTTCTCCCTGAACGGCCGAGCCCTCTTGACGGAGATGGAGACCACTCAATACCATCTCATGAGTAGCCGATATTCTCAATCCACCACTGAATGGATTATCTCGACCCGGGAGAGCTGACGCGCATCGAGAGCGAGTTCGCCCGCGGCCTGTCCGCCGGGGCGATCGTGGAGATCTTCCGCCCCAAGGGCGTCCGGCTCTCCGAGGCCACCTTCCGCAAGTACGTCCAGGCGGGGCTGTTGCCCCGGAGCCGCCGGGTGGGCCGCAAGGGCAAGCACCGCGGCAGCCATGGCCTCTACCCGGTCGAGTCGGTCCGCCGGATCAACGCGATCAAGAAGATGATGGCCGCCGGACTCACCCTCGAGGAGATCCGCCGCTCGTTCGTCGGGGTGAAGAACCACATCGACCAGGTGGAACGCAGCCTGGACGAGACCCTGAGCGGGCTCGAATCCGAGCTCGGCGAGCGGGCGCTGGCCAGCCAGCAGCGGCGCTCCCTGCAGGGCGAGCTCAGCGGCCTGCGCCGGCGCGCCGGCGATCTGGTCCGCGACCTTTCACGGGTCGGTAGCGCGCTCACCGCGCAGCGGGCCCTCGGCTCCGTCGAGCGGAGCGACCTGTCGTGACACCACCGGCGACCAGTTCCGCCGTCAAGCGGTCCGGAGGAGGGAAGCGATGAGTCAGGCCAAGCCCGAGTGGACGGCGGAATCCGGCGAGCCAGCGGGCGCTCCTCCGGCTCCGGTGGAGCGCCGCCGCTCGAAGACGATGTCCCGCAAGGAGATGGCCCGCGAGCTGCGGCGCCGTCGCCTCGCCGGCGACGTGGATCCGGAGGAGCAGGAGCTCCTGCGAAGCGTGGACGAGAACCGGCCTCGCACCCGGGCGGATTGCATCAACGGCCCCCGTCCCTGTCTCTTCGTCTCCTGCAAGCACAATCTCTATCTGGACGTGAATCCCGAGACCGGGTCGATCAAGCTCAACTTCCCGGACAAGGAGATCTGGGAGCTCGAGCACACCTG
>DASROG010000370.1:0-7339 GCA_035646995.1 Myxococcaceae bacterium | reverse complement strand
GCAACCCGCTCCACCGAGCAGACATCCATCCCGAGACCGAGAACGGCCATGTCAGTCGCCCCGCATCAGCGCCAGCATGTCCCGCACGGCCCGGTCCATGCCCACCAGCACCGCCCGGGCGACGATCGCGTGACCGATGTTCAGCTCCTCGATCTCGTCGATCCGGGCGATGGCCTGGACGTTGTCGTAGTTGAGGCCGTGCCCGGCGGCAACCCCCAGCCCGAGCTTGCTCCCCGCGCGGGCGGCGTCCACGACCCGCATCAGCTCGCGGGTGCGCTCCTTGGCGTTCCGCGCCTCGCAATAGCGGCCGGTGTGGAGCTCGATGCGGTCCGCTCCGAGCTTGTGCGAGGCACGCACCGCGTCGAGGTCCGGATCGATGAACAGCGAGACCGTGATGTCGCCATCCCTGAGGTGCCGGACGGCCTGGGCGAGCGACTCGCGCTGCCCCGTGACGTCGAGGCCGCCCTCGGTGGTCAGCTCCTCGCGGCGCTCGGGGACGAGGGTGACCAGGTCCGGCTTCACCTCGTAGGCGATCTTCACCATCTCCTGGGTGGCCGCCATCTCCAGATTGAGGAGCGTCTGGCAGGTCTCCCGGAGCAGCTTGAGGTCCCGGTCCTGGATGTGCCGGCGGTCCTCGCGGAGGTGGATGGTGATCTGCCCCGCCCCGGCGGCCTCGGCGAACGCCGCCGCGGTCACCGGGTCCGGATAGGTGGCCCGCCGTGCCTGGCGCAGGGTGGCCACGTGGTCGACGTTCACGCCGAGTCGCTGTCCCATGTGACGCCGTTGTACCGCGACTCTGGAGCCGTTCCGAGTCAGTGGACAGCCGCCGGCCCGGGTACAGCCACTGGGCGGGTCGGGACTCACCGAGATCTTGACCGGGGTTCCGGCCGGGGGACGGGCGAGCGCCGGTCCGGGCTGGTCAGCCGAGGGCAGCGGTCAGGGCGGCGGCGATGGTCTGCGCGTGCTCCTCGTTGCGCTGGCGGTCCGGCCCCTCGATGAGGATCCGCACCTTCGGCTCGGTCCCGCTGTACCGGACGAAGACCCGGCCGTCCTTCCCCAGCTTGGTCCGCACCGCCTCGATGGCGGCGCTGACCTCGGAGAGGCCCTCGAGGTCCTTCCGCTCCTTGACCACCAGCGAGAGCAGCGTCTGCGGCACCGGCTCGAAGATGCTGGCCAGCTCGGACAGGGGCTTCTGCTGCCGGCACATCACCGCCAGGAGCTGGAGCGCCGCGAGCGTCCCGTCGCCGGTCGTCGCGTGGTCCAGGAAGACCAGGTGGCCGGATTGCTCGCCCCCGAGGCTGTGCCCCGCCCGGCGCATCTCCTCCACCACGTAGCGGTCACCGACCTTGGTCCGGACCACCTGGACGCCCCAGCGGCTGACCGCGCGCTCGAGCCCCACGTTCGACATCACCGTCGTGACCAGCGTCCGGGTCCGCAGCCGCTCGCGGGCGACCAGCTCGCCGGTGCAGATGGCCATGATCGCGTCCCCGTCGACGATGCGCCCCTTCTCGTCGGCGACGATCAGCCGGTCGGCGTCCCCGTCCAGCGCCAGCCCGAGGTGCGCCCCGTGCTCCACCACCGCCCGGGCCATCGACTCGGGATGCACCGCTCCCAAGCCGTCGTTGATGTTCAGGCCGTTCGGCTCGCAGCCGAGGCAGACGACGCTGGCCCCGAGCTCCTCGAGCACTGACGGAGCGGTCCGGTAGGCGGCGCCGTGAGCGCAGTCGACGACGATCTTCATCCCCTCCAACGTGAGCTCGCGGGGGAAGGTGTTCTTGAGGAAGACGATGTACCGGCCGCGGGCGTCGTCCAGCCGGAAGGCGCGGCCGATATTGTCCGCGGTGGGGCGGATCTCGTCGATCTGCCCGCTGGTGACCAGCTCCTCGAGCTTCTCCTCCGTCTCGTCCGGGAGCTTGAACCCGTCGCGCCAGAAGAACTTGATGCCGTTGTCCTGGTAGGGGTTGTGCGAGGCGGAGATGACCGCGCCGGCGTCGGCGCGCATCGAGGTGGTGATGTTGGCGATGCCCGGCGTGGGCAGAGGCCCCACCAGCTCCACGTTCACGCCCATCGAGGTGATGCCCGCGGCCAGCGCCTGCTCGAGCATGTAACCGGAGAGCCGGGTGTCCTTGCCGATCACCACCCGGTGCCGGTGGTTGCCGTTGCGGATGAGGAAGGCCAGCGCCCGGCCGAGCTGCATCGCGACCTCGGCGGTCATCGGCCAGACGTTGGCCGTCCCCCGGACACCGTCGGTGCCGAACAGCTTGAGCTTCGCCTGCGCCTCAGGAGCCCTCATCAACCTCACTTTGCGCGACCCTCCCGCCGCCCGTCACGCCTCCCCGGGTCGGTACCATGCTAGGGACCGCGCCGCGGGCCGGCAAGGCAAGGAAGGTGGCCGAGGGTGGGTGTCACTCCTCGAGCGTCGACAGGTCGCCGGCATCCTTGCCCAGCTCCTGGGCCTTGAGCAGTCGCCGGACGATTTTTCCGCTCCGGGTCTTCGGCAATTTGTCCACCACCTTGATGGAGCTGGGGGTGGCGATGGGCCCGAGCTCGTGGCGCACGTGCTGGATCAGCTCCCCCTCGAGCTCCGGAGTGACCTGGCGGCCGGCGCGCAGGATGCAGAAGGCCTTGATGCCCTCGCCCTTGACCGGATCGGGGATACCGATGACCGCGGCCTCCGCGATGGCGGGATGGCTGACCAGGGCGCTCTCCACGTCGGCGGTGCCGATGCGGTGACCGGCGACGTTCAGCACGTCGTCGCTCCGGCCGAGCACGGTGAAGTAGCCGTCCTTGTCCCAGCTGGCGACGTCACCGGCGGCGTAGACCTGTCCGGGGATCTCGTCCCAGTACTGGGCCCAGCGCGCGTGATCACCCCAGACGGTCCGCATCATGTGGGGGAACGGCCGGCGCAGCGCGAGCACCCCACCCTGCCCCTTCGGAACCTCCGCGCCGTCGGTGTCTACCACCACCGCGTCCACCCCCGGGAGAGGCAGTCCCACCGCACCGGGCCGCGCCGGAATGCACAGCGGCGTCCCCAGGGCCGGTCCACCGAGCTCGGTCTGCCACCAGTTGTCGGCGATGAACCCCCGCTTGCCGCCGTCCACGAGGTGCTCGAACGCCCAGCGGCAGGCCTCGGGGTTCAGTGGCTCGCCGGCGACGGTGATCAACCGGAGCGAGGAGAGATCGGACTTCGCCGGCAGCTCGCCGCCGAACTTCATGAACATCCGGAGCGCGGTGGGGGCGGTGAAGATGACGTTCACCTTGTGCTTCTCCACCACGCGCCAGGCGATGCCCGGATCGGGGAAGT
This sequence comes from Myxococcaceae bacterium, assembly GCA_035646995.1. GTDB lineage: Bacteria > Myxococcota > Myxococcia > Myxococcales > Myxococcaceae > RPRB01. Next base: position 4,035 of record DASROG010000370.1, on the reverse strand, counting down.
CGATGGCGCCCTCGCGGACGACGGTGGTGATGCCCTCCACCAGGGGTGCGTAGACGATGTACGAGTGACCGACCACCCAGCCGATGTCGCTGGTGCACCAGAAGACGTCGTCGTCCTTGAGGTCGTAGAAGGTCCGGAGGTGGTAGGCGGTCCCCACCATGTAGCCGCCGTGCACGTGGACCACGCCCTTCGGCTTCCCGGTGGAGCCCGAGGTGTAGAGGATGAACAGCGGGTGCTCGCTGTCCACCTGCACCGGCGCGACGTCGGGCTTGCTGCGCTGGACCAGCTCGCGGAAGTCCACCTCGCCCTTCTTGAGGGGCCGCCCCCCGCCGGCACGGCGCTGGAACCAGACGATGGTCTTCACGTCCAGACCGGTGACCGCCTCGTCCACGATGCTCTGCAGCTCCACCACCTTGCCGCGGCGGAATCCGATGTCCCCGGCGATGATCAGCTTCGCACCGGCGTCCACGATGCGGTCGCGGAGCGCCCCGACGCCGAGGCCGGCGTAGACCACCGAGTGGACTGCCCCCAGCCGCGCCACGGCGAGCATCGAGGCGATGCCCTCCAGGGTGAGCGGCATGTAGATGATGACCCGGTCGCCCAGGCCCACCCCGAGCGAGCGCAGTCCACTGGCGAGCCGTGAGACCAGATCGCGGAGCTCGCCGTAGGTGACGCTCCGCTCGGTCCCGTCCTCGTCGATGCAGATGAAGGCACGGTGGTTGCGCCGCGGGCCATCGGCGTGGCGGTCGAGCGCGTTCTCGGTGATGTTGAGCTTCCCGCCCAGGAACCACTCGTGGTCGGGGACGCGCCACTCGAGCACGCGCGTCCACGGCTGCGACCAGCGGTAGCGCTTCGCCTCCTCGCCCCAGAAGCCCTGGGGGTCGGCGAGGCTGCGCGCGTGCTCCGCTCGCACGTCCTGGAGATTGGCGGCGCGGCGAATCTTCTCCGGCGCCGGGATGCCCTCGCCCACTTCGAGGAGATGCTCGAGTGCCATCACGGTCCTCCTGCAGACGTGTCTCGGGAGGAAACAGGCCACGCGGCCGCGGCGATTTCAAGCGGCGATCGGAGGCGCAGATCTTGCGCGTCCGCCGCCGAGCGGCGCCTCGCGTCAGGGTCGGGGCGGCCCCCAGAGATGGCCACCCTCGCGGGCCCGGGCGATCGCGTCGGCGACGGCGAGCGCATCCTTTGCCTCCCCGACATCGTGCACCCGGACCACGTCCGCCCCCCGGAGCACCGCCACCGCGGCGACGGAGGCCAGCGTCCCCGGCAGCCGCTCCTCCGGCGGGCGGCCACCCGCCAGGGCACCGATGAAGCGCTTCCGGCTGGTACCGACCAGCACCGGCGCTCCGAGGACGCGCAGCTCGGCGAGGTGCCGGAGCAGGAACAGGTTGTGCCCGACGGTCTTTCCGAAGCCGATGCCGGGGTCGATCCAGATGCGCTCGCGAAGGACGCCGGCGGCGAGCGCCCGGTCGATGCTCCCGGAGAGGCCCTCGATGACCTCCGCGACGACGTCGTCGTAGCGAGGATCGACCTGCATCGTCTCCGGGGTCCCCTGGATGTGCATCAGGGCGAGCGCGGCGCCGGCCTCGGCGACCACGGTCGCCAGCGCCGGGTCGTGCCCGAGGCCGCTCACGTCGTTCACCAGCACGGCCCCGGCGCGGAGCGCCTCGCGGGCGACCTCTGCCTTCCGGGTGTCGATGGAGACGGGCACGTCGCTCGCCGTCCGCACTGCCTCGATGACCGGCAGCACCCGCGCGAGCTCGACCTGGACCGGCACCGCGCCCGCGCCCGGTCGGGTGGACTCGCCGCCGATGTCGACCAGATCTGCCCCGGCCTCGGCCAGCGCGAGGGCGTGCCGCACGGCCGCCTCCCGCTCGAGGTGCTGCCCGCCGTCGCTGAAGCTGTCCGGCGTCACGTTGACCACGCCCATGAGGTACGTCCGCTCGCCCCAGCGGAAGGTCCGGGTTCCCACCACGGTGGGGTCCGGGGGGGCGTCGGCCGCGGCTGCCGCGTCGAGCGCCCTCGCGAGCTCGAGCAGCCCGTTGCGCTCGGCGGCCCGGGCCAGCGACTCCAACCCGGCGCGGGTACCCGAGACCGTCGCCCCGCCGGGTCGTCGCGCAGGCTCGGAGAGGAGGACCGTCATTCGTGGGTCCTGCAACTCGCGGAGGAAGCGCGATTCCTCGTGCCCGAGGCCGGTGAGCAAGAGAGTCGCGCGGCCCATCGACTCGAGCAGCAGCTCTCGCGCCGCCGGGGCGAGGCCAATCCGTTCCCAGGCGGGCTCCAGGTCGTCGTCGCGGTCAACGGAGATGGGCCTGGCGAGGATCACTGGCCGAGATTGCTAGCAGAGAACGCCGCCCGGAACCGCTTCGCCCGGTGCGGGACTTCACCCTTCTTGCCTCACGGCGGGGCAACCGTCGGTCGGACGGCCCATCGAGACGGTCGCCGGATTCCTCGGACCACAACTGATTAAGCAACTTCCTTAACCTCTTTGGAGAACTCGTTAAGGAACTTCCTTAATCAGTCCTGGCATCTTTCCCGCACCGGGCGGGCTCGCGTCCGGGAGTGTACCTGTCCGGCCGGTAGGATCTGCGAGCGGCGGCTCCGTGAGCTCGCTTCGAGCCGGGGCAATGCCCGACGGCCGGACGGTGCATCTCGTCACCCGGAGCGCTCGACGCCGCGCAGGCCGTCCATCAAGGCTTCCTGCCCGCTCGACCCAGTGCCAGCGTTCCATCCGGGCAGCGCGCGCTAGACGACCCTGCTTCCCGACGGAGGGCCAGTGCTGATGCACCGGCGTGACCCTTCCGGGAGCCACTGGTCCATCGACTGCAGCCACAGCAAACGGCGCTGCGTCTTCGACGTCGACGCCGGCGTCCCGTATCGCATCGAGTCCCGAAGAGGCACTGCCCTCACCGGCCAGAGCCAGCGAGGGCAGCGTCTCCAGACCCGGCCCAGGGCTCAGGCCTTGTTCGGCTCGAGCGCGGGCAGCGGCTGGATCCCCTCCAGGATCCGGCGCTTCTCCTTCTCCTTGGTCTTCGGCGGCGTCTGGACCCGCGGCTTCGGCCGTTCGCGGGTGATGGTGCCGCCGTTCACGAGGATCTCCACGTCATCGGCCTCGAGGGTCTCGTACTCCATCAGCGCGTCGGCGATCCGCTTGAGCGTCTCGAAGTTGGCGGTGAGGAGCCTCTTCGCTCGCTCGTAGCAGCTCAGGACGATGTCCCGGACCTCGGCGTCGATCTGCCGGGCGGTGTCCTCGGAGTAGTCGGGACGGCTGGAGAAGTCCCGGCCCAGGAACACCTCGCCCTCGCGACTACCGAAGGACAGAGGCCCGAGCTTGCTGCTCATGCCCCAGCGGCAGACCATCGCCCGCGCGGTCTCGGTCGCACGCTCGATGTCGTTGGCCGCGCCGGAGCTCATCTCGTTGAAGACCAGCTCCTCGGCGAGGCGACCGCCCATCGCCATGCAGATCTGATCGAGGGTGGCCTGGCGGTAGAGGTTGAACTTGTCCTCGGTGGGCAGCGACCAGGTGACTCCCAGTGCCTGACCCCGGGGGATGATGGTGACCTTGTGGACCGGGTCGCACCCGGGGAGGAGCTTGGCCACCAGCGCGTGCCCGGCCTCGTGCACCGCGGTGTTCCGCTTCTCCTTCTCGGTCATGATCATGGACTTCCGCTCGGGGCCCATGAAGACCTTGTCCTTCGCGGACTCGAAGTCGGTGTTGTCGACCCGCTCCTTGTTCTGGCGAGCGGCGAAGAGCGCGGCCTCGTTGACCAGATTTTCGAGATCTGCGCCGGTCATCCCCGGCGTGCCGCGGGCGATGACCTCGAGGTCGACCTCGTTGGAGAGGGGAACCCGCTTGGTGTGGACCAGGAGCACGCCGATGCGACCGTTGAGGTCCGGACGGGGAACGACGATCCGCCGGTCGAAGCGGCCGGGGCGCTGGAGCGCCGGGTCGAGCACGTCCGGGCGGTTGGTGGCGGCGATGAGGATGACGCCCTCGTTGCTCTCGAAGCCGTCCATCTCCACCAGGAGCTGGTT
>DASROG010000369.1:0-9599 GCA_035646995.1 Myxococcaceae bacterium | reverse complement strand
GTCCCTCCACCGGGGAGGGATCGAGCGCGACTCCCTCACCCGCGACTTCTCCGCGCACGCCGCCTCCGGACGCGCCCATCCAGCTGTTTCCCAACGGCGCGGTCGCCCGCGGCGCAGGACCGGTGCCGCCCGGGGACTCGGGCGCATCGACCGCCCCCGATCGTCCCGACAGCCCCGAGGTGGAAGGAAAGCGGGTGCTCCAGCGGGTGGAGACGATGCGGCGGGACGCGCTCGCCGAGCGCCTCGTCGCCACCGGGGTGGACGACTACTTCAAGGACTACCGGCGCGCGCTCCAGGCTCACATGGGCCCCCCTCCGCCCGGCGGCGGACCGAAGCACGGGGACCTCACCCCGGGACAGCAGTGGATCAACGCCTGGCTCGCCGCGCTGGAGGAGGCCAACTCCTCGCGCGATCCTCCGAAGGGCGAGCGCATGCCCGCCCGCGACGTGCAGGACGTGACGGGCCGGATGGACGAGTTCGTCGCCAACCAGCTCGGGCCGATGGCGGTCCAGCCGAGCTTCGCCGCCCAGCGGCTCATCCAGCGGGCCTCGGCCGGGGTGCCGGTGGCGGTGCTGCGCATCGAGCAGCGCGCCGACGGGAGCATCGCCTCCACCGAGCTCGTGGCGTCCAGCGGGGACAAGGCGTTCGACGCGTACGTGGTGGAGCATGCGGCCCTGGCGCTCGCCGCGGTCCCTCCTCCTCCGGCTCGCAAGGGCGCCGGCCTGCATCCGGACGGCACCCGGACCGAGTGGGCCTTCTACCGCGCGGGAGCGAGCTGCGGCGTGCTCCTGCTCCGCGTCTATTGAGCGCGGAGTCCGGGCGATCTCCGACGCGAATCCCGGCGCCCCCTCGCTGGAGTCCGAGACGGACGAGAGCGCGTCGGGCGAGTGCGCAGCCCCACCGGTCAGCTCGCTACCCGGGAAGCCTCCGGTCGCGTGCTCAGCGCGGCGTCGGAGACGACGGCGGAGCTGCAGGTGCAGGCGCCGAGGACGCGGCGGCGGTGGGCGCCGGGACCGGGAACGCCATCTCCACCTGCCCCTGCGTCGACGACATGCGAAACACCAGCGCCCGGGTGCTGGCAGCCACCAGGGGCCGTCCGAGGACGGCGATCGGGAAGCGCACCGTGTACATGGTCCAGAAGTCTCCCAGGTACGGGTAGTAGGCGCGCATGTCCTGGTTGGCACGTCCCACCCGCCGGATGGCGAGCGGAGTGACCTCCCCCTGATCGCTGGCGAGGCTGAGCCGCCAGATGGTGCTCTTCGAGTCGAAGTCGTCGAACCGGCGGTCGACGATGCTCACCCCCAGCACCAGCTCGTGCACCTGGGCGGCCTCGGCCTGCTCGCGGGCCAGCACCTCGTCGAGCTTCGCCTCCGGCCAGGTCTGGAAGAGGGCCTGCCGACGGACGCGCGCTTCGCGGAACTCCGCGCTCTGGTAGGTGGCCGCGCAGAACAGCTGCGTGTCGATGCCCGAGTACACTTCCCGGTGGTCGGTGACCCGGGCCAGCGCCGCCTGGTAGCTCGCCTCGGCCTTGCGGTCCGGGGCCTCCGCCCCCGGCTCGCCGATGGCCGGTGGCACCGCGGCGCATCCGCCGACGCCGAGCACGAGCAGGAGCGCCGCGGCCCTCACGGAAGGAAGTCGCTCCGGGTGAAGAGGGTGGAGAGTCCGTAGCCCTTCTGGGTGACCGCCTCCCGGCCACCTTCCAGCCGATCCACCAGGGCGAAGGCGCAGCGCACGCGGAGGCCGGCCGCCTCCACCCGCTCGATCGCCTTGAGCGTGCTGGCGCCGGTGGTGACCACGTCCTCCACCACGGCGACCTCGGCCCGATCGGCGATGAGGCTACGCCCCTCGATCCACTCACCGGTGCCGTGGCCCTTCGCCTCCTTGCGGACGATGAAAGCGGGGATGGGCGATCCGGCCAGGTAGCTGGTGAAGCTCACCGCCGAGGCGAGGGGGTCCGCTCCCAGGGTGAGCCCACCGACCGCGGCGGCGGCGGGCGCGAGTCGCTGGATGTCCCGCCACAGGAGCCGACCCACGAGGAAGTGGCCCTCGGCGGTGAGCACGGTGCGCTTGCAGTCGATGTAGAAGTCGCTCTCCTTCCCCGAGGAGAGGGTCACCCGGCGCTTCTCGAACGACAGCTGGGTCAGCAGGTCGAGCAACCGCGCGCGGTCCCGGTCCAGCGCCATGGGGTCAGGATTCCTCCTGGTCAAAGTACGCCACCAGCTCGGCCGCGTAGCGCAGCTGCTGGAGCAGCTCGGCCCGCCGCCCCGGCTCGAGCGCGTCGAACACCGGGGCGAGGACGGCCAGGTCCTGGTTCAGCTCTGCCATGCGGGCGGTGAGCTCGACGGCCAGCTCGTCGGCGTCGACCTCCTCCTCCGCGCTCTCCACCGACTCCGGGGCGAGCTCGTCGTCGGTGGCCCGGGCACGGCTCAGCATGTCCCGCGCGGCGGCCGAGAGCCGGCCCTCGTGCTCCAGCCTCGACTCCAGATCCGCGAGCTCCTCGGGCGTGGGCGAGGCCGCATGGAGGACCCCGGCGAGGGCCACCAGGAGCGCGTCCTCGTCCGACAGACGCGCGTGCACGCGTGCCAGCACCGACGTGCGGCGCAGGAACCGGAGGGCAGCCACGCGCCGGAAGCCCGCGACCAGCTGGAACCGGTCGGTCCCCTCGCGGCTGCGCACGTCCACCGGGAAGGCCTGTCCCAGCCGGGCCAGGTCCATCGCCAACCGGTCCACGTCTCCCGCCGGGCGGAGCTGGAAGAGGTCGTCCTCGTCCAGCAGCTCGAGCGGGACGAGCCGCTCCTCGACCTCGGGCGGACGCTCCAGCCGTGGGGTGGGCGCGGGCTCGACCCGCGGGGGGAGTGTGGGCATCGCGGTGTCCGCGGCGACGGCACCGTCCGCGTCGATCGCCTCCGGGCTGGAGGGCGCGGCGCCCGGACCCTCGTCGGGCCCGGCACGCTCCTCGGAGGGGTCCGAGCTCATCTCGTCGTGCTCGCGCGTCTCCATGGACGTCGTCGGGACGCTACCCCGGGCAAGGGCCTTCCGGGAACGTGCCCGCCGATCACTTCTTCTTCTTCAGCACGACCTTCTTCTTGGCCCCGGCGCCCACCACCGGCGGCGCAGGGGGCGCGGGCGGTGCCGGCCGGGCTGTCTCGGCACGGACGATGCCCGGCATGCCACCCGACCTCTTCGCCGCAACCACCGGACCGGTGCTGCTCGTGCGGGCGGCGGTGGCCGCGGCCGGGCGAGGAGGTGGCGCGGGCAGGCTACGGACCGTGGGACGCAGCTGGGTCCGGGGCGTGGTCCGCTCGGGGAGGCTCCTGCCGGGCGGCAGCTCCCCCATGTCGACGCGGCCGCGGAAGCTCGCCCCGTCGACGATGATGACCCGTGGTGCGCGGATGTCGCCCACCATCCGGCCCTCCTGGGTGAGCTCCACGCTCTCGGTGGCCTGGATGTTTCCCACCACCACGCCACTCACCACGGCGTTCTTGACCGTGACGTTGGCCTTCACCACTCCGGACGGCTCGACGATGAGGGTCTTGGTGAGGGACAGCTCGCCCTCCACGCGGCCGCGGACCGTGAGGTCCTCGTCGCCGGTGAGCTTTCCGTTGATGAGGATGGAGGGACCGATGACCGTGTTGCCGCTCGTGACCAGATCCTTGGCGGCCATGGGTCAGCGTTCCTTCACGTCCATGTCCACGTTGCCCTTGAAGCTCGCGCCGTCCGCGATGAGGATGCGCGGCGCCTTCACGTCGCCCACCACCCGGCAGTCGGCCTTGAGCTCGACCTTGTCGGTGGCCTGGATGTTCCCGGTGACGCGGCCGGCGATCTCCACGTTCTGGGTCTCGATGTCGGCCTCCACCACGCCCGAGCCCTCGACGTAGAGACTCTCGCGCAGGGAGATCTTCCCCTTCACCGTGCCCTGGATGACGAGGTCCTCGTCTCCCGAGATCTCCCCGTCGATGACGATGCTGGATCCGATGACCGTGTTCGCCACGTTCTGTTCCGTCCTTCCCGTGTCCGTCCCGGCGTCGCCTCGGCATGCGGAGGAGCCCGCGCGGTTTGAAGCTGTCTCGACGCTCGCTCCGCCGCCCTCACCGCCGGCTGAGCGCTAGATGTCCTCGGGCAGCTTGACGTCCATCTCGATGGAGCCGTTGAACACCGCGCCGTCCTCGATGACCACCCGCGGGGCCTTGATGTCCCCCGCCACCTTCGCCGACGCGGAGATGGCCACCCGCGAGCTCGCGTCGATGTTGCCGCTGGCTTCGCCGTTGATGGTCAGCTCGTCGGCCCGGATGTCAGCCTGCACCCGGCCCGTGTTCTCGATCGTGAGGTGATTCTTCAGGGCGATCTGCCCTTCGACCCGACCCTCGATCACCAGGTTCCCACCGCCGGTGAGGTTCCCCCGGATGACGATCCCCTTCCCGATGACTCCGACCTGATCGGCTTGTGCCATCAATGCCCCTGTCGTCGAAAACCGTACGCTAGAGATGCTCGGAGATCCAGCGAGAGGTTTCGGCGTACACGTCCTCCTTGCCGATCTCGTTGAAGATCTCGTGTCGCATGGATGGCCACTCCCGGAGCCGCTTGTCGGGGGCGGTCAGCGTCTGGAACCAGCGGCGGGAGGTGGGCGCGGAGACGACGCGATCCTCGCCCGGCAGCATCAGCAGCACTGGAATCCGCAGCGTGAAGCCCGCGGCCAGCACCTCACGCTGCACGCGGGTGTGCTCGGTGTACCAGCGTGGCGTGCCCTTGCGGCCGTAGAGCGGGTCCTCGTCGGTGGTCCGCTGCCAGGCCTCGTCCCGGCTCAGGTCTGCCGCGGAGAGACCGAGTGGGATGGGAAGCGCGGGTGAGACGCGCGACAGCAGCACCGCAGGCGCGGTCTTCCATGCGGGCGGGGTGAAGGCCGGGGCGAAGTACGGCGAGGAGAGGACGAGACCACGCAGACCGAACGCCCCGGCAGCATCGGCGCCCTGGCTGGCGAGCCAGGCCAGGGAGATCAGGCCACCGTGGCTGTGGCCGACCAGGAACAGCGGCACGCCCGCGGCGAGCGAATGGACGGACCGGACGAAGGCTCCCAGCTCGTCGGTGTACTCGCGGAACGCAGAGATGTATCCGCGGGCGCCGTCGCTCCTCCCATGCCCCCGGGTGTCGTAGGCGTGGACGGCGAAGCGCTCGGCCACCATCGCGTCGCGGAAGGTCCGGTACCGACCGACGTGGTCCCCGAAGCCGTGCACCAGGACGATGTGCGCCCGGGCGCCGTCCGGCACGTCCCGCTCGAACCACAGGCGTGTGCCATCCGGCGCGGAGAAGTTGCCTTCCTGGTGGTGGTTCATCGGGGAGCCCGGGGGACACGTCTGCTGCCCGGGAGGCGTGAATCATGCCCGGGAGATCTGACGGAGGTCCACCGGAAGTCACATCGCCGCCGCGCGAGGGTGCACCCTCCTCGATGCCTCCGACGGAGCCGGTGCGCGTCGTGCTCGGGCCAGTCGGTCGTCGAGGCCCGAGGACCTCAGCGATCCGCGACCGGCGAGGTGAGCGCCTTCAGCTTCCGCTCCACCACCGCGCTCCGCTCGCGCGCCGTCGGGTCATCGGCAGTGCGCATCGCCTCCAGGGCGCGCCGGTACGCTCCGACGGCGGCGTCTCTCCGGCTCGCTCCGCCGTACGCGTCGCCGAGGTGCTCGAGGATGGTGGGCTCGTCGGGCTCGAGCTCGGCGGCGCGCTCCAGCGTGCTCGCGGCGCGCGCGACGTCTCCCCGCCGGAACTGCACCCAGCCCAGCGAGTCGAGGTAGGCGCCGCTCTCGGGATGGATGGCCAGGGCCCGGCGCACCAGCCGCTCCGCCTCCTCGAGCTGCTCGCCGCGCTCGGCGAGGGTGTACCCGATGAAGTTCAGGGCCGCGGCGTTCTGGGGGTTCACCTCCAGGAGCTCTCGCATCCGGGCCAGGGCCCGCTGCGTGTCCCCGCTCCGCTCCAGCACCGTACCCAGCGCGTAGAGCAATTCCTCGTCCCGAGGGTGCGCGTTCAGCGCCTCGGTGAGCACCGCCACCGCCTCGGCGTGTGCCCCGGTCCGGGAGAAGATCTGCGACAGAGCGGTGACGAGCTCGGTGCTGCCCGAGGCTCGAATGCGAGCCTGGAGGAACTGCTCGGCCCGGCGGGTCTCGCCGATCGCCTCCAGCACCGCCGCGTGGCCGGCCTCGAGCGCCACGTCGCCCGGAGACTGCTTCAGCGCCTCGGCCGTCACCCGCTCGGCCCGCGCGGACTCTCCGGCCCGGGCCAGCGCCAGCCCTCGCTGGACGACCGCGTCCTTCCATCCCGCGGCGCCGACCGGCACCTGTCCGTAGGCCCGGGCAGCCTCTGCCCAGCGTCCGATCTTCCCCTGCACCAGGCCCAGCGCGAGCAGCAGGCGCGGGTCGTCGCTCCCCGCCCTCGCCTGCTCCAGGACCCGGATGGCGGGGACGGGCTTCCCCGCCGAGAGCCAGGTGAGAGCGATCCGCAGCGACTGTTCCGGTCCGATCTCCAGCGAGGCCAGCCGGTCCAGGTACGCCCGGGCCCGGGCCTCCGCACCGGAGCGCAGCGCCAGACGGCCCGCGCGCAGCAGCACCTCGCGGGCATCCGGGTCACGCTCCAGCGCCCGGGCGTACGCGGCCTCGGCCTCCGCCGGGCGGCCCAGCGCCTCGAGCGCCTCGCCGAGCGCTCCCTGCGCCTCGGCGTCACCGGGGTCGATCTGCACCGTCCTCTCCAGCAGAGCACGGGCCGTCTCGGGCTCGCCGCGGTCGAGCAGCGCCATTCCCAGGCGCCTCAGGCCGGTGGTGTCGCGATTCAGATCGGCCAGTGCCTGCACCGTCCGCACGGCATCCTGCGGGTGACCCGACTCGAGCGACATCTCCGCGAGGAGCAGGTACGGCTCCTGCTCCCGGGGGGCCAGCTTCCGCACTCGCTCGAGCACCTCGCGCGCTCGCTGAGGCCGCTCGGTCTCGAAGAGCAGCCGCCCGAGGAAGAGCAGCGCCGGGACGTGATCCGGCCTTCGCTCGAGGAGCCCCCGGACGGTGGTCTCGGCGCGGACCGGGGCCCCGGACCGGGCCTGCGCCTCGGCGAGCGCCAGCACCAGCTCGGGCCGGCCCGGGTCGGACGCCAGGGCGAGCCGGAGCTGCTCCACGCTCCTCGCGTGGTCTCCCTGCAGCGCCAGCAGCCGGGCGCGGAGGAAGTGGGCGTACGCCGAGGCCGACGAGTAGTCGTCGGTGGGCGCCGCCATGGCCTCCTTCATCGCCGAGACGTCCACCCGGGGATGCGCCGGCGAGGCGCCCAGGAGGACGAGGACCGCGAGGGTAGAGGCGAGCACGACAGGAAGTCCCGGGGAGGTCAGCCTAGCAGGCACCCCCGGGGGGTTGCGTGTCACCCCCGGCAGGAAACGTCAGCCCACCGGCCGCCGCTCGAGGAGGTGGTCCAGCACCGCCTCCGGGAGCTCGCGTCCGGGGACCTCGGCGACCTCCACCTGACACTGCAGGCTTGTGGAGGCGCGGAGGTCGGACTCCACGCGCCCGAACACCGCCATCGCCTGCTCGGAGGTGCACTCGGGAAGGAGCGCCGCGAACGTGCCCTGACCCAGGTGGGCGAGCACGTCCGGCTGGCGGAGGCGCTCGCGCATCCGTGCGGCGGCGGTCCGCAGCAGCTCCGGCTGGACCGCGTCGGTCCGGGCCACCGCCAGCGACAGCGGACGGCCGTAGCGTCGGGCCCGCGCCGCCTCCTGCGTGAGCCGGGCCACGAGCCCGCGCCGGTCGAGCAGTCCGGTCTCGGCATCCGCCACGCCCACCGGGGGAGCCTCCGCCTCCGGCGCGCTGGCCCGGCGCTTGTTGACCGCCAGGGCGCGCTCGGCCCGCTGGAGCAGCTCGGAGGCGTGGAACGGCTTGGCCAGGTAGTCGACCGCGCCGAGATTCAGGGCGCGCACCCGGTCGGCGACTCCCACCTGCGCCGACACCAGGATGACCGGGATGTCCGCGGTGTCGCTCGAGGCCTTCAGCGAGAGGACGGCGTCGAGGCCGTCGAGGTGGGGGAGGAACACGTCCATCACCACCAGGTCGGGATGAAGCGCGTGGACCTTCGCCACCCCCTCGCGCCCGTCGCGCGCCACCTCCACCCGGTACCGCTTGCGGAGGATACCCTCGAGCACGGCGGCGATGTCTGGCTCGTCCTCGACGATCAGCACGCGCGGTTGCTGCTCGTCCTCCAGCGCCTGGAGCTTGGGGACCACCTTCCGGTCGGCCTGGGCGAGCGGGAGGGTGAAGACGAAGGCGCATCCGCCGTCCGCCGGGCGCTCGGCCCAGATCTCCCCGCCGTGCAGCTCGACGAACTCCTTGCAGATGGCGAGCCCCAGGCCAGTCCCCCCGGGACCATGGCGGTAGCGGTCGAACACCAGATGCATCTGCTCGTCGGGCATGCCGGAGCCGTCGTCCTGGACCACCACCTTCACCACCGGGCCGTCGGGGCGGGGCAGCACCTCGCCTTCCACGAGGACGATGCCGTTCTTCGCCGCATGCTCGAGGCCGTTGGTGATGAGGTTCTGGAGCACCTCGCGGAGCTTCAGCTCGTCTCCCATCACCGGAAGCCGCTCGGGGGCGTGGGCCTTCAGCGTCACCCCGCGCTCGGCGGCGAGGATCTCCAGCTCGAACGCGCAGTCGCGCGCGACGCGACCCACGTCGAGGAGCTGAATGTCGAGCGCGACGCGGGCCTGCTCTCCCTTTCCCCGGTCGAGGAGCGACTCGACCATCTTCAGGATCTTCCGTGACTGCCGGACGATGGCCTCGGCGGAGGTCCGCAGGTCGCCGGGCAGATTGGCGTCCTCGAGCATCCGGCCGTGGCCGAGCGTCACTTGCAGGGGCGCTCGCAGGTCGTGGCTGATGATGGCGATCAGCTCGTCCTTGAACCGGGCGAGCTCGCGCAGCCGGCGGTTGGCCTCGGTGAGCTCGCGGTAGCGCTCGACGTAGGCGAGCTCGAGGTCGTCGCGCTTCCTCTGGACCGAGGCGTGCAGCTTCGCGTTCCGGACCGAGTTCGCGAGCGCGGCCGCGACCGCCTTGGCGAACTCCTGCTCTTCCGGGCCGAAGGCCCCTCGCCTCCTGGACAGGCGAAGGAACAGAGCTCCCACCAGGTCGTCCTGGCTGATGAGGGGCTGGACCAGGATGCTCTGCACCACGAGCGGGGCGATGGCCGGCATCACGTCCGCCATCAGGGGGTCCACCAGCGCGTCCTCGATGTAGGTCGCCTCGCGGGTCAGCAGGGATCGGCGCAGTTCCGGGTACTTGGACAGGTCGATGGTGATGGGCCGGTAGTCGTCGCGCTCCCGGGTGGCCATGACGACCGCCTCGGTGGAGCTGGGCGAGTCCACCAGGACGACCGAGCACCGGTCGGTGGGGAGGACCTGGCTGACCTTCTCCACGGCGATCTTGAGGATCTTCTCCAGCTCGAGGGATGAGGTCGCCGCCTGGGTGATGTCCAGGAGCATCGCCATGCGCTCGGCAATGCGACGTTCGCGGTCCCCTGCCGTCTCCGGCGATCGCGCGAGGGCCGGCGTGGAGCTCTCCCCGTTCATCTTCGCTCCAATTTTCCTAGAT
>DASROG010000368.1:0-8079 GCA_035646995.1 Myxococcaceae bacterium | reverse complement strand
TCGAGCGGCCAGATCCGCGCCGACACCGCCTGGCAGATGAAGCCGGCGAGGAGCGCGGAGACCAGCTCGGCGGCGAGGTCCAGCTCGCGCACCCGGGAGCGGATGACGGCGATCGCGCCCACGGTCAGCCCGGCCACGGCGGCGGTGAGCGCCTCGGGCAGATCCTCGCCGAAGAGAAGCACGGCCCCGGCCGCGGCCAGGCAGTAGCCGAAGAGCATCACCGGCGCGGAGTAGGGCAGCGGCGAGCGGGAGATGGCGTCGATGCGGACGCTGGCTTCCCGGGGGCTGATCCGGCCGGTCTTCACCTCCCTCGCCACCGCGTCGAGGCGCACGATGCGCCCGAGGTCCACCGGCCTCGGCTCGGTCCGGAGCAGCACCACCCGCTGCTGTCCGGGGATGCCGATGGCGAGCTGCAGCTGGGTGGGCAGGCTCGAGACCTGGACATCCGCCAGCCCGAGCTGCGCGGCGAGCTCGCTCACCAGGCGCTCGGTGTCCTCGGCGCCGTAGCCGCAGGCCTGGGCTCCACGCGCGGCGGAGAGGAGCAGCGCGAGCGCCGAATCGGCGTCCTCGGCCGCGGGCGAGGTGGCACGCACCGCAGCTACCCCCCGCGGGTATGCATCTCGAGGCGCGGGTCCTGCCGGAGCTCGGGCCGGGCGGCGAGCGCCCCGCGCTGCTCGAGCTGCAGTCGCTGCTCGGCCCCGCGGTCGGTGCGTGCGCGCCAGCCCACCCGGAGGAGCGAGGCGATCTCCGCATCGCTGGCACCGCTACGGAGCGCGGCGCGGAGGTTCGCCCCAGAGCGGGCGTAGAGGCAGGTGTACCAGGTCCCGTCGGCGGTGAGCCGGCTCCGGTCGCAGGCGCGGCAGAACGGGGTGGTGGTGGAGGCGATGATGCCGAAGGTCGTCCCCTCCGGAAGCCGGAAGCGCTCCGCCGGGTCGGACCCCTGCGCGCCCACCGGCTCGACCGCGCCATGCGCGGCGGCGATCGCCTCGAGCAGCTCGGCGCGGGACACCACCTGCTCCCGGGTCCAGCGGGTGGCGCCGCCCACGTCCATGTATTCGATGAACCGGATCTCCGCGCCGATCTCCCGGGCGAAGGCGAGCAGGTCCAGGACCTCGTCCTCGTTCGTTCCCCGCACCACCACCGTGTCGAGCTTGAGAGGGAAGCCCGCGGCGCGGCCGGCGTCGATTCCGGCGAGGACCCGCGCATGATGGTCGGCCCGGGTGAGGGCGAGGAACCGCTCGGGACGGAGCGTGTCGAGGCTGACGGTGAGCCGCCGGAGGCCGGCCTCCCGCAGCTCGCGCGCCCGCTCGGCGAGGAGCACCCCGTTGGTGGTCATCGCCAGGTCGTGCACGGCGGGACGCCGCGCGAGCGCCCGGATCAGGGTGGTGATCTCCGAGCGCAGCAGTGGCTCCCCGCCGGTCAGCCGGACCTTGTCCACCCCCAGGGTGCAGAAGATGCCGGTGATCCGGTCCAGCTCCTCGAAGGTGAGGAGCTCCTTCTTCGGGAGCCAGACGTAGTCCGGCTCGGGCATGCAGTAGCTGCAGCGCAGGTTGCACCGGTCGGTGACGCTGAGCCGGAGGCTCCTCAGCGGACGGCCGAGCGCGTCACGCAGGGAGTCGCTCGAGGGTGGTGGGCCGGCAACGGTCACGGGGAACCCGGTCAGGCATAAGCCAGGAACGGCGGCGGCGCCAAGGGACCTTCCCCGCGCCCTGGGAATCGACCCGGGGAGAGCATGACCCGAGGGGTCGCCTGGCACCGGGGTTCCCGGACGGAACTCAGTAGACGACGAGGGACGGGGAGAGCTCGACCAGCTCGCCTCGGGCCCGCGCGGTCAGGAGATCCTCCTGCAGCGTTCCCCCACCGCCGGGCGGAGGGCGCGAGAAGACCACCGCGCGGTAGTCCCCCGGTCCGTCCAGGGTCATGGTCGCCGCGCCACCGTTCGGAGTCGCGCTGCAGTCGGGATGGCCTGGACAGCGGAGCACCATGCCGAGCGCGTTCCGGTACACCCGGAGCTCCGCACCCGCGTAGCGAACCCGCCAGCGCGCACCCGGGGGCGCGCTCCCGTCCGTCCGGCCCGGACTCTCCAGCTGGACGTGGAGCTGGACCGGCGGAGGCGCGTCCCGGGCACCTCGCCGGGCCAGGAGGGCTCCCACGCAGGCGGCGGCCACCGCGATCGCCAGCAGGCGCAGGCGGCGGGAACGGCGCCGCCGCTGGATGCGGACCCACACCCCGCTCTCCCAGCCGGGAGTGGGGGTGTCGCGCCGGCCGGGCGGCAGGGAGACATCGGACACGTGGGTCACCGCCGGCCGAGGCGACGGCCCCTCCCTCGCGACCACCCCCGGGGTCGCGATGTGGTGTCCACCCGGCGACCGTCGTCTGAAGGGTGGCCCGGGACGTCACCGGCTCCAATCGGTGGGCTCTCCCGGAGGGCGCGCGCAGCCCCGCGACGCTGCGCGGTGCCCGGGGGGCGACCGGCCGCTCTGGAGATCTCGGGCGGCCGGTCGCGCCGTTCTTTTGGCTGCGCGCCGGCGGGCCGGGCGACATGTTGGGCCCTCATGGAACAGCGACCGCTCGGGAAGTCGGGCTTGACGGTCTCCCGCATGGGCCTCGGCTGCATGGGGATGTCCGAGTTCTACGGACCGGCCGACGAGGCCGAGTCACGCGCCACGCTGGAGCTGGCGGTGGACCGGGGGATCAGCTTCCTCGACACCGCGGACATGTACGGCGCGGGCAAGAACGAGGAGCTGCTCTCGGACATCCTGCGGCGGCGGCGAAAGGAGATCGTCCTCGCCACCAAGTTCGGCATCGTGCGGGATCCGGCGGCGCCGAGCGACGCCACCCGCCGGAAGCTGAACGGCAAGCCGGAGTACGTGCGCAGCGCCTGCGAGGCCTCGCTCCGCCGGCTGGGCGTCGAGGTCATCGACCTCTACTATCTCCACCGGGTGGACCCGGCGACGCCCATCGAGGACACGGTGGGCGCGATGGGCCAGCTGGTGAAGGAGGGGAAGGTCCGGGCGCTGGGGCTGTCGGAGGCCACCGCGGACATCATCCGCCGGGCGGCGAAGGTGCACCCCATCGCCGCGCTCCAGAGCGAGTACTCGCTGTGGACGCGCGACCCGGAGGACGGCCCGCTCCAGACCTGCCGAGAGCTGGGCATCACCCTGGTGCCCTTCAGCCCGCTCGGGCGAGGCTTCCTCACCGGGCAGATCCGCAGCCCGGCCGACTTCGCCGAGGACGACTTCCGCCGGAACAACCCCCGCTTCCAGGGAGAGAACTTCCCGAAGAACCTGGAGCTGGTGAAGAAGGTGGGCGCGCTGGCCCGGCAGAAGGGGTGCACGGCTGGGCAGCTCGCGCTGGCCTGGGTGATGGCCCAGGGCGACGACGACGTGGTGCCCATCCCCGGGACCAAGCGGCGCGGGTACCTCGAGGAGAACCTGGGCGCGCTCGCGGTCCGGCTGGCCGGGGAGGACCTGGCTGGCATCGAGGCAGTCTTTCCCAGGGGCGCGGTGTCGGGTGCGCGTTATTCGGCGGGAACGGTGGGGGCGCGGCCGGAGTCGCAGGAGCGCCGCACCCGCTGATCGCCTCGCACTGTGCCTTGACCGCCCGGGGACGGGTGACGTCGAGTGTGCACCCCCGAGACTGGAGGAGGGTGCCATGCTCACCGACGCTCGCCTGACCACGATTCTGCCGGTGGTGGACCTGGCCCGTGCCCGGGCGTTCTACGAGGAGAAGCTCGGGCTGCGCGGCGGTCGGGCCAAGCCCGACGGGAAGTACGAGTACCCCGTGGGGAACGGCGCGCTGGCGCTCTTCCAGAGGGGCGAGAGGACGAAGGCGGACCACACCGCGGTGAGCTTCGCGGTGCGGGACATCGGCCGGGCCATCCGCGAGCTCGAATCGCGCGGGGTGATCTTCCACGACTACGACCTGCCCGGGTTGAAGACCGTCGACCACGTCTGCGTGCTCGGCTCGGAGAAGGCCGCCTGGTTCAGCGACCCCGAAGGCAACATCCTCTGCCTCCACGAGGACCTGACCTGAATGTCCGAGAACTGGGTCCTGACGACGCCGGCGCCTCCCGCGCTCCGCGAGGCATACGGACCGGCACCCTCGCAGCACCTGTGGATCCGCCGGCCGCCCGGGAGCGAGCGGCTCCGTACGCTGGTGATGATCCACGGCGGCTTCTGGCGGGCGGCGTACGATGCCGCGCACGTGGGGCACCTCTGCGCCGACCTCGCGCGGCGCGGCTGGGCGACGGTGGCGCTGGAGTACCGGCGCATCGGCGAGGAGGGAGGTGCCTGGCCGGGGACGCTCACCGACGTGACGCTGGCCCTGGACGCGCTGTCGGGCCTCGCGACGAAGCACGGCCTGGACCTCGCGCGCGCGGTGTGGATGGGGCATTCGGCGGGAGGACACCTCGCGCTCTGGGCGGTGACGCGTTCGTCCGCGCCAAGCGCGCTGAAGCGGCCCTCGTGGCGGCCGCGGAGAGTGGTGGGGCTCGCCCCGGTGTCGGACCTGGTCGAGGCGGACCGGCTCGCGCTGAGCCGGCACGTGACGCTCGAGCTCCTCGGCGGATCCGCGCGGGAGCAGGCGGCTCGCTACGCGGACGGCTCTCCCGCGGATCGGCTGCCCCTGGGAGTGCCGACGGTGGTCATCCACGGGACGAAGGACAACGTGGTGCCGCTGGCGATGAACCGGAGCTTCGCCGAGCGGGCCCGGAAGGCGGGGGACGACATCCGGCTGTTGATGCCGGAGGACGTGGACCACTTCGACGTCATCGACCCGAAGTCGAAGACGTGGGCGCAGGTCGTCGACGCGCTCGGGGCGCCCTGACCCGATGCGGATGAGCGACATCCCCTTCGGGGTGACCGACTGGGCGAGCGTGGAGCGCACCGAGCGTCGGGGCGACACCGGGTTCGCGGTGTGGAGGACGCGGCAGTTCGGCGACGTGCGCGTCCGGATGGTGGAGTACTCGCCCGGCTACGCTGCGGACCACTGGTGCGAGAAGGGCCACATCCTGCTCTGCCTCTCCGGCGAGCTGAACACCGAGCTGCAGGACGGCCGGCGCTTCACCCTGAAGCCCGGAACCAGCTACCAGGTGGCGGACGGCGCCGAGCGGCACCGGTCGTCGACCGACATCGGAGCGACGCTGTTCATCGTCGACTGAGTCGCTCGGGTCGTCCGTGACCTGGCAATTTCGAGGCCAGAACTGATTAAGGAAGTGACCTAACTAGTTCCGGAAAATGGTTAAGGAAGTTTCTTAACCAGTCTTGGCATGGTTCCGGGTCGCGGGCGGTGCCTCACAGCCCGCGGAGGAAGCCGCCGTCGAC
Source organism: Myxococcaceae bacterium (assembly GCA_035646995.1). GTDB lineage: Bacteria > Myxococcota > Myxococcia > Myxococcales > Myxococcaceae > RPRB01. The sequence continues at coordinate 2,755 of DASROG010000368.1, read as the reverse complement.
GGCGATCGCCTGGCCCGTCACGTAACCGGCCTGCTCCGAGGCGAGGAACGCGGCCATCGCCCCGAGCTCCTCGGGGCGCCCGAGCCTCCGGGCGGGAATGTGCTCGGCGAGCTCCTCCTCGGGGATGCCCAGCTCGGCGATGCGCCGGGTCGCGGTGTAGCCGGGGAGCAGCGCGTTCACCGTCACCCCCTCCTCGGCCACCTCGGGCGCGAGCGAGTTCACCAGCCCGAGGAGGCCCGCGCGCAGCCCGCTGGAGACCGTCAGCCCGGGGATGGGCTCCTTCGCCGCGGTGGAGGTCACCAGGAGGATTCGCCCCCAGCGCTGCTGGCGCATCCCGGGAAGCGCCGCGCGGATCGCGTCCACGGCGGCCAGCCAGAGGGACTGGAAGCCCTCCTGCCACATCTCGTCGGTCACGTCGGCGAACCGCCCCTTCGGTGGCCCCCCGGTGTTGGTCACGAGGATGTCCACCCCGCCGAGGCGCTGCCTCGCGGTGTCGACCAGCGCGGTCGCCGCGCCTGGCACCGACAGGTCGCAGGGGAGGCCCACCCGCGCACCGAGCTCGCGCGCCGCGGCCTCCACCCGGGCCTTGTTCCGGGAGCAGATCGCCACCCGGGCGCCCTCGGCCACCAGCGCCGCGGCCACGGCGCGCCCCAGGCCGGACGATCCTCCCAGGATCAACGCCCGGCGATCTCGCAATCCGAGGTCCATCAGAGCCTCTCGCGCAAAAAGGGGGTGAGCCGCTCGGCGACCAGCGCTCGCGCGCGCCCGAGGTCGACCTCCGCGGCGGAGCGCACGCCCTCGGCCAGCTCGGAGACGATGCCCGAGGCGATGCGGCCCGCGTCGTAGGCCACCCGGTACGGAGCCCGGCTGAAGGTGACCAGCGCGTAGCGGGAGACGAACTCGCCGGGGAGCTCGGCCAGGAGCCGCTTCTCGATGGCCTTCTCCAGGAGGAACCGCGGATCGGCGGTGCTGGCGCGCATCTCCACGAAGTTCTCCACCGCCATGTCGGCGATCGCGTCGGCGTTCGGCTTCCGGAGCGCCTCGAAGCGGGCGAAGACCTCACCCCGCGGCGCTGCCTCCGCTTCCAGGCCGTCCAGCACCACGCAGTCCTCGAAGCCGCAGTTCATGCCCTGGCCGAAGAAGGGGACGATCGCGTGAGCGGCGTCGCCGAGCAGCAACGCCGTGTCCCCAGCGTGCCAGGCCGAACACTTCACGGTGACCATCGACCCGGTCGGGTTGCCGGCGAATTGCGCCTCCAGGTCGGGGAGCATCGGCTCGACGTCGGCGAATTGCTCTCGGAAGAAGGCCCGCACCGCCCCGGGCGCCTCGAGCATCGCGAAGCTGGGCGACCCCTCGAAGGCCAGGAACAGGGTGCAGGTGAAGCTCCCGTCCTCGTTGGGCAGCGCGATGAGCATGAAGTCGCCGCGCGGCCAGATGTGCAGCGCGTTCCGCTCCAGTCGCCAGCGTCCCTCGGGAGCGGCGGGGAGGGTGAGCTCCTTGTAGCCGTGAGCCAGCAGCGCCTCGTGGGACACGCCGCCTCGGGCCTCGACCACTGCCGGCCGGACGGCCGAGCCCGCGCCGTCGGTGCCGTAGACCACCGCGTCCTCGATGTGCTCGGTGTGCGCGCCGTCCACCTCCACGGTGAGCTCGCGGCGCGCGGGGTCCAGCGCCAGCACGCGGCGGCGGAACGACAGGCGCACCCGCCCGGTCCGCTCGGCCGCGTCGAGCAGCATCCGGTTGAGGAGCCCGCGCGAGATGCTGTGGATGCACTGGCTGTCGTCCTTCCCGTACGCCTGGAAGGTGAGCCCGCCGTCCCTGGCGTGAATCATCCGCCCCGGCATGGGAATGGCGTGGGCGAGGGCGTCCTGCTCCAGCCCCACCTGGGCCAGCGCGTGCAGGCCACGCACGCTGATCGCCAGGTTGATGCTCCGGCCGGCGGAGATCTGCGCCCGCCGCAGGTCTGGCCGCCGCTCGAAGACCTCCACCGCCCTCCCCCGCCGGGCGAGGAACAGGGCCAGGAGGGAGCCGACCAGTCCCGCGCCGGCGAGCACCGTCCGCTCACCTCCCCTGGACATGGCTCCGGAGCACCTCGGCGAAGCGCACCACGTCGCCAAAGCGGGTGTAGAAGGGCGCGGGCGCGGCGCGCACCACGTCCGGCGCCCGGAAGTCGCAGACCACCCCGGCCGCGGCGAGCCGCTGCACCAGACCCCGGGCATCGCGATGGATGCGGAGCGACAGCTGGGCCCCGCGCTGGGCGGGATCGGCCGGGGTGATGACCTCCACTTCGGGCATCCCGCGGACCAGCGGGTCCATGAGGCCGGTGAGCCGCTCGGACTTCCGGCGGAGCGCGGTCATTCCCACCGCGTCGAAGAGCTCCATCGAGGCCCGCAGGGCAGCCATGGAGAGGATGGGCGGATTGGAGAGCTGCCAGCCCTCGGCGCCGGCCATGCCCTGGAAGCGCGGCCCCATCTCGAAGCGGCTCGCCTCGTCGTGCCCCCACCAGCCCTCGAACCGGGGAAGCCCCCGTGCCTCGCGGTGCCGGGCGTGCACGAACGCGCCGCCGAGCGCGCCGGGCCCGCCGTTGAGGTACTTGTACGAGCACCACACCGCGAAGTCCGGCCCATCGTCGTGCAGCTGAAAGACGAGGTTCCCGGCGCCGTGGGCGAGGTCGAAGCCCACGGTGGCCCCCACCGCGTGCCCGGCGCGGGTGATGGCCGCCACGTCGAAGGCCTGACCGGTGAGGTAGTTCACGTCG
>DASROG010000367.1:0-5890 GCA_035646995.1 Myxococcaceae bacterium | reverse complement strand
CTCGAGCACCTGGTTCGACTCGATGTACCGCGCCGCACGCTCGAGCGCCGGGCGCATCCGCTCGACCTGCTCGGTGGCGAGGATGCCCTGCACCGCGAACGCGGTGTCCCACAGCTCGGACGAGTTGTAGCCCTGCATCTTCAGCCCGTCCGGCGCGCGCCACAGGTAGTCGGGCAGCCGCTTCACGTGGGCCTCGACCTCGGGTCCTCCGGGCCGGGCGATCTGCCAGACGACGGTGTTGAGCACCTTGTTGATCGGGCCGATGCAGATGTGGTTCGTCGCCTCGTCCTCGCGGCGGATCTGGTCGAGCACCACTTCCAGCGAGCGCTCCCGCGTTCCAGCCGGCGCAAGCCGCTCCCAGAGCCCCAGCGCTCCGTTGGCCGCCCTGAGATACGACGTCCTCGGCGTGTAGGCGTCGGTCTCCGCCACCTGCTCGCGCGCCGCCACCCAGTCCACCGTCTCGTAGGGCCTGGCGTAGATCTCCTTCCGGATGGAGGCGAGCAGCGGCGTCTCCCTGGCTCGCACCCGCCGGCCGTACAGCCAGCTCATGGGCAGGTACACCATCCGGCAGTGACACCAGAGCTTCGATGGGTGCAGCGGCAACGACTCGGGGAGGAGCCACAGCTCGGGCGGCAGGGGAACGAGGCCCCGGTACTCGTAGAGCCCCAGCATCGTGAGGATGAACTTCCCCCATGAGCTGCTGGAGAGCGGGCCCCCGTGCGGGAGGAACCAGGCGCGCGCCCGATGCAGCTGCGGGTCCTCTGCGGGTACTCCGAGCAGCCGCAGGGTCACGTACACCAGAACCGAAGTGAAGACGTGGCTGTGCGACTCGACGTCCAGCCCCCAGCCGCCGTCGGAGTTCTGGTGACCGCGGAGGTAGGTGATGAATCCCTCGCGCGTGGCCGGGTCGGGCGGCCGACCGAGCAGCTCCAGGCCCGCGACGTAGACCGGCACCAGGAACAGCGGTCCGCCGTAGTCGCCCTTCCACGAGCCACCCTTATCCTGGGTGGCGGCGAGCACCTCGAGCCCGCGCTCGACGGCGGTGGGTGCGGCACGGCTCCGGGGAGCGGTCATGCCGTGCGCCCCTCGGCGAGCCCGCTCGCGCACTCGGCATAGAGCGCTTCCAGCGCCCGATCGTCGGTGACGCTCTCGCGGGTGAGAACCATGATCCGCATGACCGTCTCCCGGTCGATCTTCACCGGGACCGGCTCGAACACCGCCGGGTTGTGCGCCAGCACCGCCAGCGTCCGCAGCGCGAACAGCAGCGGCCAGAGGCAGAACAGACGGAGGCCGGGCTCCGAGCGCGGCAGGAGCAGCGAGTACTCGAAGGACACGTCGCACTCGTTCCGGGCCACGGCCACCAGGTCATCGAGCAGGGCCACCGCGGCGTCCCGCTTCTCGGGCAGGACGAGGTTGGCCGGCGAGAGCCCGTGCCTCGCCATGTACGTGCGCGGCAGCCAGCAGAACCCGCGATCGAGGTCCTCGCGAACGTCCTTGAGGATGTTGGTGAGCTGCAGCGCGCGGCCGAACGCCGGCGCGCGGGGAACCAGCTCGGACCTCCGTGGCTGCACCGAATCGTACCCATCGACGAAGAGTCCGGTGAGCATCACCCCCACCGTTCCCGCGACGTAGTAGCAGTACTGAAGGGTGTCCCGCAGATCAGGCAACCCCTGCGGCGCGCCGCCGTCGAGCGCGATCATCATCTGCGCCATCCCTCCCGTCATCTCGCCCACGCAGCCGGCGATGTGCGGGTGAGTCCAGTCCGGCAAGCCGCGCATGGCCTCCAGGACAGTCGGCGTGCCTTGCACCAGCTGCACCTCGGCCGTGGGGGCGGACGGCCGCAACGCGGCCACCGAGCGGCGGGCGAACTCCGCGCTCCTCTCCTCCCAGCCCGGCTCGAGCTTCACCAGGCGTCCAAGCGTGTAAAACAGCTCGGCGCGCTCCGAGACCTGTCCTCGTGCCTCGTCCTCGAGGGTGTCGGCGATGCGGCACAGGAGGTAGGCAACCGTCACCACGAGGTCCATCGGCGGCGGAAGAACCGGGATGTTGAGCGCGAAGGTGCGAGACACCTCCGGCAGAGCGCGACGGCAGAAGTCTTCGGGTCCGGTCACGAGACACCTACGACGGAGAGGCGACGGAAGATGCGCCGAGGCGCGGCACACTCTATAAGAAGGCCCGGAAGAAGGGCCGGGGAGGAAAAGCTGCCTTGATGGAAGTGGACGTGCTCGTCGCCGGTGGTGGCCCCGCGGGGTGCACCACTGCCGCGGCCATGGCCCAGCTTGGCCTGCGAACCCTGCTCGCGGACGCGGGGCAGGATCGCCGCAAGCAGCTGGCAGGCGAGCTGCTCCATCCCATCGGCGTGGAGGAGCTCACCGCCTTCGGATTCGCCGAGGTGCTCCGGTCCGGCGGCGCACCGATCATCGGCTTCGCGGTGGTCGACGGAAAGAAGACCGCGCTCCTCCCCTACGCTCCCGGCAACCGCGGCCTGGGCATCGAGCACCACGCGCTCATCACGCCGCTCCTCGACGTGCTCGAGAAGCGTGGCGACGTCGAAGTCCGCCGGAGGACTCGCGTCGCGCTGGTCTCGGACGGCGCCGAGCGCGTGGAGGTCACCCTGTCGCGGGATGGCCAGTCGGAGCGAGTGCGCACCCGGATGCTCGTGGCCGCCGACGGGCGGGCCTCGCCTCTGCGACGCTCGCTCGGAATCACCGAGCAACACGATCGGCTCTCGACGATGATCGGTGTGCTGGTGGAAGCCGCGGCGCTCCCCCATGCCGGCCGCGGTCACCTCTTCATCGGTGGCCCGGCTCCGGTGCTCGCCTACCCCATCTCCGACACCCACGCGCGGGTCATGGTGGATCTGCCGCTGGGCTCCAGCCCCGATCGCGTCCGCACGGAGCCGGAGATCCTCTCCGGCGTTCCCGGACCGCTCCGCGAGGCGGTCCTCGCCGCGCTCCAGCGGGAGGCGCCGCTCGTCGCCTCCAACGACACCCGCATCACGGACCAGGTCTACAAGGGTCACGTGGTGCTGGTGGGCGACGCAGCGGGCTGCTGTCATCCGCTGAGCGCGAGCGGCATGGCCTCGGCCGTCCGTGACGCGCGGGTGCTCCACGGGGCGATGGCCGAGGCGAGCAACGATGTCCCCCGCGCGCTCATGGCCTATGCCCGCGCGCGCCGGCCGGCCAACCGCACCCGGATCGCCCTGGCCTCGTCGCTCTACGACGCCTTCAGCAGCGATTCGGGCGAGATGGCGGCGCTGCGGAGCGGGCTCTTCCGCTACTGGGAGCGGTCGCCCACCGGTCCACGCATCTCGATGTCCCTGCTCTCCACACGCGAGACCCGCATGTCGGTGATGGCACGGGAGTACGCACGGGTCGTGGCGCACGGGCTGCTCGCGCTCGGTGCCGGAGGGGTGCGCGCCGTCCATGGACCGCGGCGGGCGATGCACGCCGGGGCACTGCTGGTCGCCTCGGCCCTGCCGCACCTGCGCACCGCGATGGCAGGCGTGGTCGAGGACCGGATCCTCGCGCTGCCCCCGCCTCACGTCCCCGCCGCCGGCGAGCCGCTGGAGCCCAGCCGGGCCTCGGCGTCCAGGTCGTAGCTCCGGCCGCGCCAGTCCACCCGGCGGTTCAGCTTCGCTGCGATCTGCACCATCCCGCCGATGAGCGGGATCACCGCCGGCACCCACAGCTGGTGAAGCCGGATGCGCGGGCCGTGGTACGCGCGCTGGAGCGACGCCTGCGTCCACACCGAGAAGGCGATGGCCAGGAGCGCCGCCGCCGCGGCCGCGAAGCTCCCCGTGCCGAGCGCCGTGCCCAGGACCGCCCAGGCGACCCAGCAGGAGACGCCGCGTACCCAGTTGGGCCAGGTGAAGCGGAAGGACAGCCCGCCCTCGCTGAAGAGAATCCACCGGCGGAAGGTGCGGAAGAACTGGAGCGGACCCATCCCGCCGATGACGATCCGCAGCGGCGACTCGATGACCACGTTCTTCCAGCCGGCGTTCCACAGCGCGCGGCCGATGTACATGTCGTCCACGAACTGGCCCTCGGCGACGCCGACCCCACCCACCGCATCGAGAGCCTGGCGCCGGCAGACCATGAGCTGTCCCATGATGAAGTCCAGCTCTCCGCGGGGCTCGGCCGCCCAGGACACGGTTGGGCCGTACCAGGCGTTCATCAGCAGCTCGTAACCCACGTCGCCGGGGGTGGGACGGTCCGCTGCGGCCACCACCGGGGCGAAGGTGCAGCCGCAGTCCGGCCTGGCGAGAAGCTCGGAGACGAGCCGCCCCAGGAGGTCCCTCGCCGGGCGGCTGTCCGAATCGTTGAAGGCGACGAGCTCGCCGGTCGCCGCGGCAGCCCCCACCAGCATCGCGTTCAGCTTGCCAGTGCGGCGTGGCGGGGGCGACCCGGAGAACAGCAGCTCCACCCGCTCGGCCCCGGTGGGGTGCTCCGCGATGAGGCGCCGGATGACCGGAGCGGCCGGGTCCTCCTCGGAGTCGAGCACGAAGAGCAGCTCCAGCCGTCCCGGGTACTCCATCTGGAGGAAAGCGCGGATGTTCTCCTCGGCCCCGATGTCCAGCCCCTTCACCGGGCGGACGACGGTCATGGAGGGTGCGGTCGTCGGAAAGGACGGCGGGGGGGGACGGCGGGCGAGGACGCGCCGCAGCCGCACGTGGCCCTCGACGAGGAGGACCAGCGAGAGGGCGGCCAGGGCGAGGAGGACGGTGCTCATGGGTTGCCCTTCTCTTCTCCGTGTGCCGCGAGCGCCAGACGTTGCAGCACCCGCGGCGCCCACCAGTTGGCGTTCCCGAAGAGGCGCATGGTGGCGGGCACGATCAGGACTCTCACCAGCGTGGCATCGAGCGCAACGGCAATCGCCATCCCCACGCCCATGGCCTTGACCACCAGGATCCTCGCCAGGGCGAACGCGGCGAACACCGCGACCATGATCGCCGCGGCGCTGGTGATGAGGCTCCCGGTCCTTTCCAGGCCCTCGGCGACGGCGAGGCGGTTGTCGTGGGTCCGGTTCCACTCCTCGCGCATCCGCGAGAGCATGAGGACCTGGTAGTCCATCGAAAGCCCGAAGAGGGTGCAGAAGAGGAGGACGGGAAGCGCCGGCTCGAGCGGGCCGGGCTGGAAGTGGAGGAGCCAGCGCAGATGCCCCTCCTGGAAGATCCACACCAGGGCTCCGAAGCTCGCCGCGAGGGAGAGGAAGTTCATCACCACCGCCAACAGCGGAAGCACCACCGAGCCGAGGAGGACGAACAGCGCCACCAGCGTGACCAGCACCACCAGGCCCACCGCCAGCCAGGCCCGACCGAGCACGAAGGCGCTCGAGTCGACGTCGCTGGCGCTCTGTCCGCCGACCAGTGCCCTGCCATCGCCCACCGTGCGGTCCAGGCGGAGCGCCTTCACCAGCTGCCGGGCCTCGTTGCTGGACCCCGGCGCGTGGGTGAGCACCTGCGCGACGGCCACGTTCCCGTGCAGGTAAGCCGCCTCGGCGAGCGCGAACTCGGGTGGACGGAACGCCGCCGGCGCGTTGGAGAGCTGGAGGTACTGCGCGCGGGTCACCGAGGGATCGAGGTTGACGATGCTCTCCACCCCCACCGCGCCGGGAAGCCGTGCCCAGCGCCGGGTGGCGTCGTAGAGGGCGGCGACCCGGTCGGGAGTGAAGGGATCTCCCGGGAACTCCACCGCGACCAGGATCCGGGTCGCGCTCTGCTCGGGGAAGGCCCGGGCCAGCGCCGCGGCGCCCTGGCGCGACTCGGTCGACTCGGGGAGAGCGGTGATGTCGGTGCCGGCGGTCTGCAGCCGGAGGAAGGGCCAGCCCAGGAAGGCGACGAGCGCCAGGGTGGGAACGAGCACCTGGAGCGGATGCTCCATCACCCAGC
>DASROG010000366.1:0-3300 GCA_035646995.1 Myxococcaceae bacterium | reverse complement strand
TCTGGTCGAGCAGGGGATTGCTCTCGGACGGCTGGCGGTAGATCCACCTCCAAGCGAGCTCACCCCACCGTTCCATCGAGGTGCCGTAGGGACTGGCATCCGGGTCGAAGAGAACGGAGCCCTCGTTCTCGTGCAGATCGGCGACTTCCTGCGACGACTCTGGTCCGGCCTTTTCGCCGCCTCCGCAACCCAGCCCGGTGGCGACGACGAACGCGACGACGACAGCGGAGGTCGAGAAAGGGCGCATCGGAGTCTCCTGGTTGGTTACACCCGGAGCTTCCTCAGCCGTCGACGCGCCCGGAGGATCCTCTTCGGAGTATTCCGATGGACCAGTCGATCCGCCGGCGCGTCACCCACGGCGCCGAGCGTCGAGGACCTCGGCCGGGCATCGAAGCGGCCTATTTCGGGGGCTCGACCTTCACCGGCCCGAACTGCTTCAGCGAGTCCTCCACCACCTTCCGGTCGCCCACCACCACCAGGGTCATTCGCTGCGGATCGAGGTACTTCCGGGTGATCCGGGTCACGTCCGCCGGGGTGACCGCCTGCACCCGCTGGACGTAGGTGCGCAGCCAGTCGGCCGGCAGGCCGTGAAGGTCGACGAAGCGGAGCTGGGTCACGATGCCCGCGCGGCTGCTGTTGCGGAGCACGAAGGTGCCGGCCACGTACTTCCGGATGCCAGACAGCTCCTCGTCGCCCGGGGGCTCCTTCCGGAGCCGCTCGATCTCGTTGACGATCTCCCGCACCGATGCCGCGGTGTCCTTGGTGGTGACGTCTGCCGTCTCGGCCCAGGTGCCCACTCCCGGGTGAAGACCCACGACGCTCCGGGGCGAGTAGGTGTACCCGTGCTTCTCGCGGATGTTGGCGGTGATGCGGCTGCCGAAGCTTCCGCCCAGCAGCGCGTCGGTCACCACCAGCGGGATGTAGTCCGGCGAGGTGGGGGGGATGGCCGGCAGGCCCAGGCGCACCGTGGACTGCACCGCGGCCGGGCGGTCCAGGAGGAGGACCCGCCGGCCGGCCTTGAGCGCGGGCTTCGGCCGCGGCGCTCCCTTGGCCTTGCCCCAGCCACCAAATGCGTCCTCGACCGCGGCGCGCACCGCCGCCGGGTCGAACCGTCCCACCACGTAGAGGTGCGCGCGGTCCGCCCCGGCGAAGCGGGTCCAGACCTGCTTCGCCTGCTCCAGCGTGAAGCGCTCCACGTCCGCCGCCACCGGCAGCACTCGCCCGTAGGCGTGGTTGCCGTAGATCGCCCGGGCGAACACTTCCTCGGCCAGGGGCTGTGGCTGGCTGCGCAGGATCGCCACCTCTCGCAGCAGGTCGCCCCGGAGCCGGGCCAGCTCGGCGGTGGGGAACGCGGGGGTACGCGCCACCTCCGCCACCAGTCGGATGGCGTCCACGGTGGAGTCGCCGAGGCACTCGATGTCCAGCGAGGTCTCGTCCTCGCGGACCTTCACCTCCAGCGGGCCGCCGAGGCTCGCCGCGGCCTCGGCCACCTGCACTGCGCTCTTCTTCGTCGTGCCCTGGAGGAGGAGCTTCCCCATCAGGTCGGCGAGGCCGGTCTGGTGGGCCGCCTCGTCCACGTTCCCCACCCGAACCGCGAGCGACACGTTGGTCTTCGGAACGGCTCCGTAGGAAACGAGCGTCACCTTGAGGCCGTTCTTCAGCGTGAAGACGGTGGTGGACGGCAGCTCGAACGGTGGGGTGGGTCCCGGCGTGGGCGGCGCCTCGGGGGCGGCCGTGGCGAGGCCCGTGGCGAGCAGCGCGACTGCGAGCACGGTGCGCGACATCACTTGCCTCCCGCCGGCTGCAGGGCGACCACGGTCCGGTTGGTGGAACGGAGCCATTCCTGCGCGGTGCGCTGGATGAGCTCGGGCGTCACCGCGAGCAGGCTTGGCTCGATGCGATTCACCGCCGCGGCGTCGCCGTCGAAGAGCGCGTGGGTAGCGAGCAGGTCCGCCCGGCCGAAGCCGTAGATGGTCTCGAGGTCCGCGTAGTACGCGCTCCTGGCCTTCACCCGGGCCCGCTCCAGGGTGGCTGTATCCACCGGGGCCTGACGCAGCGGCTCGACCGCCGCGTCGATGGCCGAGACGATCTCCTTGGGGGAGTGCGCGGCGTCGTGGAACATGAACGCCATCCACAGCATCGGTCCCTGGTAGTTGAACTGGTTGCCGAGCAGGTTCGCCCCGCCCTCCACCTCGCCGGTGAGCCCGCGCTTCTGGACCAGCTCCTGGTACAGGCGGCTGTCCGGCCCAGCGACCAGGATCTGCTGGAGCAGCGCCATGGCCCAGAACTCGGGCGAGCCGCGCGGGGGCATGTGGTAGGCGACCGCGAGCGCCGGGCGCTGCGCGAGCTTGTCGTCGACCGTCTTCCACTGCTCCTCGGTCTGGGGGGGCTCGGTCAGATCCGGAATGGGCGGCACCTCGGCCCGAGGGATGTTCTCGAAGTACCGGGACACCAGAGGCTTCACCTGGGCGGGGTCGAAGCTCCCGCTCACCACCAGCACCGCGTTGTTCGGCGCGTAGTAGGTCTTGAAGAACTGCTGGACGTCCTGGAGGGTGGCGGCGTCCAGGTCACCCAGGTCGCCGTAGAAGTTGTGAGCGTTGTACCAGTTCCGGTTCGCCAGCTGAGGCACGGTCAGCCACGGCCAGCCCCCGTACGGACTGTTGAGCACGTTGACCCGGACCTCGCTCTTCACCACCCCCTGCTGGTTGGTGAGGTTCTCCTGCGTCACCTTGAGGCCGCGCATCCGGTCCGCCTCGGCCCAGAGCATGGTCTCCAGCACGTTGGAGGGGACCACCTCGAAGTAGTTGGTGAAGTCGAAGCGGGTGGACCCGTTGAGGATGCCGCCGTTCCGCTGCACCAGCTGGATGAAGGCCAGCTTTCCGAGGTTCTCGCTGCCCTGGAACATCATGTGCTCGAAGAGGTGCGCGAACCCGGTGCGGTCGCGCGGCTCGATGCGGAACCCGATGTGGTAGTAGACCGCCACCGTCACGATGGGCGCGGTGGTGTCGCGCGAGAGCACCACCTTGAGGCCGTTGGGCAGGGTGTAGCCGTCGACGGGAATCGCGAAGGCCGGCTGGGCGTCGGGCGGGATGAAGCGCGCTGCCGCGGCGTCGGCCGAGGGTGGAGGCGTCGAGGCCGCGGCAGGACGGGCCGGGGGCGGCGCCTCGGCCGGAGGAGCCGAGTGCGCGCACCCGAGCAGCAGGGCGAGCGAGAGACAGGCGAGGGTCCGCATGGAGAGGGCGCTCGTAGTCTCCGGACGGCCCCCTCGACAAGCCCTCTTCCGCGGATGGTCCCGCGGGG
>DASROG010000365.1:0-14815 GCA_035646995.1 Myxococcaceae bacterium | reverse complement strand
GATCGATGCACGTCGGCGGCTTGCCCGCAGGGTCGTCCTCCGGGCCGAGGCAGAGCTTTCCCTCGCGACCGACGCGGGCCGAGGCCCACAGGTCGAGCAGGCGCTGGCGGTCGGCGGGAGAGAGCCGGCGCAGCGCCTCGAGCAGGATCGCCCGGTGCTCGGGGTAGATCCACGCCAGGCTCGGCCGGGCCACCAGCGTGAGTGCCAGGGCCAGCGCCCAGGCAGCGCGCGCTGGGCGCCGGGTGTCTCTTCCCATCTCGGGGGACCCTCCCCTCGACCCGGCACGACGTTACACGGGAGCGGTCGCGCGGCGGTGAGATTGTCCGGCGCGTTCGTCCCCCCAGGTCGACTTCGCTCCATGCCTGAGGACGGCACCCAGCCCAGCAGTACTTTCTGCACGTGGAAGGGCTTGCCACGTGCAGAAAGGATCACCCGGGCCTGGGAGTCCAGCGAGCATCTCTGGTCGACGGGCCCGCGAGTGCCGGTCTACAGGCGGGACGGAATCACGACATCCCGGACGTGCCCGCGCCCCGGCGGCCATTCCCGGCGGGGCATCGACCGCCGGGCCGACGCTCCAGACCGGTGACTCAGGCTCGGACGGACCGGTCGTGTGCGGCCGGGTTCTGCGCCGCTGGGCGCACCCGCACCGCGAGGACGGTCCGAGGAGTCGCCTCCAGCACCTCGATCACGGTTCCGTCCTCCAGCTGCAAGCGCGCGCCCGGACCCGGGATGGCCTGTGCCCGGGCGATGACCAGCCCGGCGACGGTCGACCAGTCGTCGCCCTCTGGCAGGTTCAGCCCCGCGGCCTCGTTGAGCTCGCGGATCGGCGTGTCGCCGCGCACCCGCAAGGCGCCGTCGGCTTCTCGCTGGAAAAGAGCGGTGGGCTCGTCCGACTCGCTGAAGATCTCCCCCACCAGCTCCTCGAGGAGATCCTCGATGGTTACCAGTCCCGAGAAGGACCCCGCCTCGTCGACGCAGAACGCGAGCGGCACGTGCCGGGCCTGCATCTGGCGGAGCAGCTGCGGCGCCGGGATCGACTCCGGGACGAACCAGGGAGGGAGGAGACAGTCCTCCAGGTTGATGAGCCGTTGCTCCAGCGCGAAGGCGAGCAGATCGCGGGCAACCACGTAGCCGACGATGTCGTCCAGCGACCGGTCGAAGACCGGCATCCGCGAATGCCCGTGCTCCAGCACGATGCGCCGGAGCTCCTCCTGGCTCGCGGAGCGGGGAATCGCCACCACCCGCCCCCGGGGAACCATGACCTCGCTCGCCACCAGCTCCTGGAACCGGAGCGCCCGGGTGGCGATCTCCGCCGAGTGCCGTTCCACCTCGCCGGTCGCGGTGGCCTCCGTCACCAGCTGCCCCAGCTCCTGGGCCGACAGCCGGGCCTCGGTGAAGCTCGTGCGATCCCCGAAGGGCCGCAGGATCAGGTTGGAGCTGGTGGTCAGGAGCCAGACCACCGGCTGCACGAGCCTGCTGAGCCAGACCATCGGGCGGGCGACGGCGAGGGCGTAGCGCTCCGCTGAGCGGAGGGCCAGGGACTTGGGCACCAGCTCGCCCAGGACGAGCGAGAGGTAGGAGACGCCGGCCACCACGAGCGCGAAGGCCACATCCTCCGAGGCGTCGCCCAGACCGAGGCGCCGGAGCGGCCGCTCGAGATCGCGGGCGATGGCCGCACCGCCGAATGCGGCGGCCAGGGTCGCCACCAGGGTGATGCCCACCTGGACCGTGGCGAGAAAACGATCGGGGTGCGTCCGGAGGTACTCGAGGCACCGTGCCTTTCCCCCGTGGCTGGCGAGCAGCTCGGGCATCCGGCTCCGCCGGACCGAGATGACGGCGATCTCGGACCCGGCGAACAGACCATTGGCGAGCACGAGCAGGAGAATGATGCCGACCTCTGCGACCATGAGCTGTGATCCTTCCCTGCCGATCCGGTGAGTTCCGGGAGCCTCGCGGACGCCGGCCTGGCGAACGCCCGCTCTTCCGTGCGTGGCGAATGGAGTTGCACCCCAGATCGTCCGTTCAGGTCTCCGATGAAACCGCGTCCCCGCCCGATTTCGCGCGGGTGGGGAGCGGGGTCGACCTGCCGGTGTCCTTCACCCGACCGTCGGCCTTCCGCTGGAGCGCGCCCGGCGGTCGTCCTGGCCGCGAGCGTCCACCCAAGTCACCACGAACGGGAGATGGTGAAGTTCGTCCGGGCTCGCTGCCGCGAGCTCGACGCGCTTCCAACGATCTTCCTGTCCGTGAGCCCGACCGAGGCGCCCGCCGCGGACGTCCACCCCGACGTGCGGCTGGACGCCCGGCGCCCTTCGATCAGGCTCCGAGCGCTGCGACGACCACGCGCTTCTCGTCCGCCCAGCGACGGAGCGGGCCGGTGGCGACCCCGAATTCCTCGAACCCGGGGATGACCACGCTGGCAAGCGTCTCGAGATAGATGCGGCGCCGCTCGCGCTTCGGTACCACGCCCGAGAGCAGCAATCGGTCGTCGTCCGCCTCGGGTGGACCCGCCTCGAACATCTCCGGCCCGGTCGCGACGGTTGCCATCTCCGGCAAGAACTCGGCGAGGAACGAGAGGTCGATCCGGTTCCTGGCCCAGGCCAGGTACCCCCATCCCAGGCGGGCATGCTGGACCTCGTCCCGGGCCAGCTCCTGAAGCACGGTCCGAAGATGCTCGTCCCGCGCTGCGTCCAGCAGCGTGACCAGCGTGGCCATGCTCTCGGTCTCCGCGATGCAGGACTGCGCCACCACCTCGTAGGTCAGTCGTTGCTCCGGACCGAGATCAGCCGGCCCGAAGAACAGAAGACGCGTCTCGGGGGGCGGCACCTCGGCCCCCCGGGCCCGCAGGATGTCCGCACACCGCGAAGCGTGGCGAATCTCATCCGCCGCTGCCCGGGTCGCCAGCTCCACCAGCGTGGCGGGAGCTCCCGCCGCCTGCAGCCCCTGTGACAGCGCGTCAAACCGCAAGGACGCCCCGGTCTCCACGCCGTGGCGCACGGCCCAGACCTGGGCGACCAGCGCGTCCGCCGGGTCTACCAAATCAGCGGTCCGTCGTACCCGGTCGGAGGCGTGCCGCCGTCCGGCAGGAGCGACTGCGGCGGGGGCGTCCCAGGCGGCCGGTTGTTGCTCCCGCTGTCGCCGCCGCACGCGGCAACCAGGGTGCCTCCACCCAAAACCAGGACCTGGAACAGTTTCTTCAGTTTCATGGTGACCCCGTCTCCTCACGACACCGGGATCGAGCGCCGTTGCGGGGGCCAGAAAAACCAAGGAGTTTCCCGAGGATCTGAAGCCGGGCACCGGCATTCGGGTGCTCACACCTGAGCTTGGCGCTGCTTCAGCGAGGCGTAGAGCGCATCGTAGAGGAACGCCGTCTTCTCCACCGTCTCGTGATCGTCGCGGGAGACGAGGGGGAAACCACGGGAGATGGCCAGGAGCCCCCGGCACTCCGGAGCCGCGTCGAGATCCTGCAGATCCGCGCCGTGGACGATGAGCGCCAGCTCCACGAGCGCAGGGTCCTGTGCACAATGCTCGTGGACCAGCGCCTCGAACGAGCAGCGGCCCTGCGCGTCCTGGTGTGGATAGCGTGCGCCGGGAGCGTCGAAGCCCACTGCACCCTCGCGGGCCTGGACCTCGGCGACCTTGTCGGGCTCGACGAAGAGGAAATCGGCGGTCGGGTCGATGAAGCGACGCACGAGCCAGGCGGTCGCTGTCCGATTGATCTGGATCCGTTTGCGAGTCACCCACTTCATGGCGCGGCCCCCAACTGCGACATCATGTCCAGGTGAGCGTAACAACTGCGTCGGGTCTCGGGGCAGACGCTGAAGCCGTGAACCCGGCGGACCCCGCCGTGCCCGGAGACGCGCCCGGCCCGTCAGCGCACGGCGTCCGGAGCTGCCGGGACGTAGTCGTGCACCACCTGCCCGCAGGCGTGGCTGAAGCCCAGCGCCTCGATGCACCCGAGCGTCCCTGGCTGCATCCCGCATCGGCGAACGGGCGAGGTGAGATCGGGCCGCTCCGGGTACACGGCCAGATCCCGGAGCGTCGAGCAGGCACCGCAGCTGCCCGTGTGCGTGACCCGCTCCTGCTGCAGCCCGACGTAAGACCTTGGTCCAACCGCGCTCAGGCGGACTGGGTGCCTGCCAGACGCGGAAGGCGGAACGGGACGTCCAGCTCGCTGCACAGCACCTGCACTGCCTGCCGGCCGCTCAGGAGTGCCGTCGGGACACCGCCGCCCGGCTCGACCCACTGGCCGGCCATGACGAAGCGGTGGAGGCCGGGGAGCGTCTTTCGGACCTGCCCGAAGAAGGACTCCGCGTTCGGGAGCCATCCCTCGTAGGCGCCGCGCCAGGCGCGGGCGCTGGTCCAGAAGGTGAGTGGGGTGGCGATGTCCACCATCCGGACGGTGGCAGGGACGAGCCCGGGGATCTGCTTTCCCAGCTGCGAGAGGGCCACGTCGGCCACCGCGTCCTTCTCGGCGGTGTAGCGGGCGCCGCGGGTCGCCCACCACTCGTAGCTCGAGGCGAGCATCGTCTGCACCACGGTGTGCCCCGCCGGCGCGAAGCACGTGTCGTCGTTTCCCACCCGCAGGTAGATCGAGTCGTTCACCACGTCTCCGACCTCGAATGGCTCGACCCGGTCGAGCACCATCAGAGAAGGCAAGTCCGAGAGGGGTAGGGCGACGCCGAAGCTCGCCAGCACCACGGGCTGGAACATGCGCCAGCGAGCGAGCCGCGCGCGGATCTCATCTCCGCCGAAGCGCCCACCGAGCAGCCGGAGAATCGTCTCCGGCAAGCTCGAGGTGGAGATGACCGCGTCGGCCATGAGGAAGCTGCCATCGGAGAGCCGGACCCCGCGGGCCTCGTGGCCCTGCACCAGGATCTCGTCCACGGTGGCGTGGAGCCGGCTCGCGCCCCCGAGCTGCTGGTAGCTGGCGACCAGCGCGTCGCGGAACGCGGCGGTTCCGCCAACGGGGCGCGAGAGGTGCCCTCGCTCCAGGTACCCGAGCACCATCAACAGGAACAGCGCCGGAGCCTCGGGTGGCAGCAGCTGGGTGAGGATCCGGCGGAGCGTGTCCGAGTGGAGGTGCTCGCGGACGTACAGCGCAAGCGGCTTTCGGAAGTGCATCACCGTGCCCAGCTCGTCGCGCATCTGCCAGAACTCGGCGAGCTGGTCCCGGAATGTCCGGTGAAGCTGGTCGAAGGGCTGCTTCAGCTCGGCGAACCGGCGCGCGCCCGTGACGATGCGGCCGATCTCCGCTCCGTCCTCGGGAGCGAGGGCGCGCAGCTCGCGGCCGAGCGCGTCGAGGTCCTGCGTGACGTGGAGCGTGCGCCCGTTCCGCACGTCCCGATAGGCGGTCCATTCCTTGAGGACGCGGAGGCCGACCACGGGCACGATGCCCAGCTCATCGTAGAGTTGCGCGAAGGTTCCGCCGGTCAGCCAGTGGATGCAGCCGTCGACGATGTACGGCCCGCGGGGCCAGGCGGTGCACACGCCTCCCAGGGCGATGTTGTGCTCCACGACCGTGGTGTGGAATCCCGCGGCGCGCGCGTAGCATCCGGCAGAGAGTCCAGCCAACCCGCCGCCGACGATGACCACGTGGCGTTCGGACATGACGTTCCTCCTCGGCGTTCGGTGCTGCATTGCATCGGGCATGCACGGAATTGGCCCCTCGGCGCCGCGGCCTGACGCAGCGGCTGCGCCGGGCGTCGCTGGCGGGCGCAGGCCTTGCGGTGCGCCGGCGGGCAGCAGGCCTGGCCGGGAAGGTACGCCGGATGCACCGCCGGATGGACATGAGACCGCTCCTCGTCGTCTATGCCACCCGCGGGGGGTACACACGGCAGATCGCGGAGCGCGTCGCCGACCGCATTCGCACACTTGCCCACGAGGTGCAGATCCAGGACGCACGGACCGAGGCGCTACCCCCGCTGGAGCGCTACTCGGCGGTCGTCCTGGCCGCGAGCGTCCACCTCGGTCACCACGGACGGGAGATGGTGAAGTTCGTCCGGGCTCGCCGCCGCGAGCTCGACGCGCTTCCCACGATCTTCCTCTCCGTGAGCCTGACCGAGGCGGCCGCCGCGGACGTCCACCGGCCCGACGACGTGCGCCTGGACGCCCGGCGCGCGACGCGCAAGGTGCTGGACGACTTCGTGCTCGAGACCGGCTGGCGCCCGCCGAGGGCGATCCCCGTCGCAAGCGCGCTGACCGGCACCACCTACGGGCCGCTGACTCGCATCCTGATGAAGAAGCTCCTCCGTCGCGAGGTCCCGGACGAGCCGGCACGCGAGGTGGTGTTCACCGACTGGGCCGCGCTGAACCGCGTCGTGGACGGCCTCGTGCGCGAAGCGGTGGAGCGGAGCAGGACCCTGCCGCCGGAGCGGCCTCCGCCCCCGCCATCCCGCGGCGCGGTCGAGGGGGCAGTGCTCGCCCCTTAGTCGCCTGCTCGGTCATCGTTCCGGCGCACGTGGTGGGCGCTCCCTGTCCGGATCGGGTCAGGGAAGGCGACCGGTCGCGCGCCGTCGCGCCGGTGAGAGCACCGATCGGGGGCTCGGGTCCCCACGCGCGACCGTGAGGGCGCTTCTGTCCTGCCGGCGTGAACTGGCGGCACGGCGCCGAGCACGCCGGCCGCCGGTTGAGGGGCTCGCACCAGTGCTCCGTGCTCGGACAGCGTGCCTTGAGCACGCACAGCAGGGAGGTTCACAGGGCGCCTCTTGAGCCGGGTGGGTCCGGCTCGACCGGGGAATTCGACAGGGAGGTGCCCCCAATGAACGTCGTCGACACGTCGAGGAGGGTCGCGCTCGCGCTGGTGCTGGGCAGCGCCGGGTGCGGAACAGGGTCGGTGGGCCCGATGCCAGCGGAGCCGGAAGCGGACGGGGACCTCACGTCCGCCAGCACCGGGTTACGCGTGCCCTTGCAGGCGCGCCCCGGGGAGCCGCTGCCGGGATTGACCGAGGCGGAGCTCGCGCGCTTCGCCTCCGGCAAGGAGGAGTTCGAGGAGGAGGAGACGCCCGAGGACGGACTGGGGCCGGTGTTCAACGACACGTCGTGCGCCAGGTGCCACTCGGATCCGGCGGTCGGTGGGAGCAGCGCGCTGGTGGAGACGCGCTTCGGGGCGGTCGGGCAGGATGGAAAGTTCACCTCGCTCCCCGAGCACGGCGGCTCGCTGATCCAGGTCCGGGGAATCGGCGTGGCCGGTGGCTGTGACTTCTCCGGGGAGCTCGTGCCTGCGCAGGCCACGCTGGTGTCGGGCCGGCGAACCACTCCGCTCTTCGGGCTGGGACTGGTGGATGCCGTCCCCGAGAGCACCTTCCGCTACATCGCGCAGATCGAGCGCGCGCTCTGGCCGCACGAGGCGGGCAGGGTGGCTGTGGTCCACGACATCGCCCGGAATCGCGCCGCGGTGGGCCGGTTCGGCTGGAAGAACCAGGTGCCGACCCTGCACCAGTTCTCCGGCGACGCGTACCTGAACGAGATGGGCATCACCAGCCCGGAGTTCCCGGACGAGAACTGCCCGGGTGGCGACTGCCGCCTGCTGAGCTGCAACCCGTTCCCTGGCCTCAACGACGAGGGCGACGGCGTCGTGGCCTTCGCCGACTTCATGACCCTGCTCGCCCCGCCACCGCGGAAGGCGATCAGCGCGCAGGCGTGGTCGGGAAAGCGAGTCTTCAACGGCCTTGGCTGCAGCCATTGCCACTGGGACACCTTCCGGACCGGTGACTCGCCCGTGGCCAGCCTGGACAAGGTCGTGTTCCACCCGTACTCCGACTTCCTGCTCCACGACATGGGAAGTCTCGGCGACGGGATCGAGGTCGGAGACGCGCGCGGGCGCGAGTTCCGGACCGCCCCGCTCTGGGGGCTGTCGGCCTTCAGCGCCCTCCTGCACGACGGGAGGGCGGCCACGGTGAGCGACGCGATCCTCGCCCACGACGGCCAGGCGCGCCGCGCCCGGGATCGCTTCGCCGCCGCGTCGGCGGAGGATCGGGCGGCGCTGCTCGCCTTCCTCGGAACGCTCTGAGGAGGTCTGCGGACCCGTCGCCCGGGCCGGGGCGGCGTGGAGTGCGCGGGCGCGCGGCACCTCGGAGCCGCGCGGCCCGCCACCGCGCCGGGGGCGGCAGGCTCCGGGCGCGGCAGCCGTTCTGACATGTGCTTCCGTTCAGCAAGCGGTCGGGCTGTTCAGGGGTCGTCGGTGAATTTCGTTCCGCTGGTCGCTCGCTTCCGAGGCGACCTGAACAGAAAGGGCCGCGTGGTGGAGGTCACCACACGCCTCTACAAGCCGAAAACCCGGTGCTTCGCGCAGCGCATGCGGCGAGCCCGGCGGAGCGCCCCGGTGAGGCGCGGCACAACCCTGCGTTCGGCGCGGGCCGGGTCGGACGCGGTCGGCCCGCAGCCACGCGGAAGGCTGCGGTCAGCGAGACGTCGGATCCGGGATCACTTCCCCTGGTAGATGCCCATCACGTCCCGGAGCAGCTTGAGGGCCTCGTCCTTGGGGCGTTGGAAGGCATTGCGGCCCATGATCGAGCCGAAGCCACCGCCATCGCGGATGCCGCGGATCTCCTCCAGCACCGCCGGGGTGTCCTTGGCCTCCCCGCCGGAGAAGATGATGATCCGCTTGCCGTTGAAGCAGCTCTGGACGACGTGGCGCACCCGATCGGCCAGCGTCTTGGTGGGGATGGCGTACTTCTCGTACACCTTCTTCGCCTCGGCGAGCTCCACCTGGTCCTTGGGCGGCTTCACCTTGACGACGTGGGCGCCCATCTGCGCCGCCTCCTGTGCGGCGTAGGCGATGAGGTCCACGGCCTGCTCGCTCTCCTTGGGAATCGCGGCGCCGCGGACGTAGGCCCAGACGACGGTGGGAAGGCTCTGCTCCTTGGCCTCCTCGATGATCTCCCGCAGCTCCTGGAGGAGCACGTTCCGCTGCCCGCTGCCAGGGTAGATGGTGTAGCCCACGGCCGCGCAGCCGAGCCGCACCGCGTCCTTCACCGAGCCGGTCACCGCCGAGGCCGGCTCGAGCTTGCTCATCGAGTCCGAGTTGTTGAGCTTGAGGATGAGAGGAATCTCCACCGCGTAGGTGCCGGCGACGGCCTCCAGGAAGCCGAGTGGCGCGGCGTAGGCGTTGCAGCCCGCCTCGATGGCCAGCTGCACGTGGTAGTCCGGGTCGTACCCGGGAGGGTTCGGGGCGAAGGAGCGCGCCGGACCGTGCTCGAAGCCCTGGTCCACCGGGAGGATGACCAGCTTGCCGGTCCCGGCGAGCGTCCCGGTGTTGAGCAGCCGGGCGAGGTTCATCTTCGTGCCCGGGGTGTCGGACGGGTACCAGGACAGGATCTGCTTCACGCGGTCGGTCAGGCGCATGGCGGTTCTCCGGAGCTCTGTCGGAGCGTCGAACGTGGGACCGGTGTTACACGCTCGGCCGGGAGCCTGTCACGCCTTGCCTGGACCGGTGGGCGTCCTGGCCCAACAGTCGGGACGGCCGGTGGGTCGGGCGGGCTCCGGGTCCCGTCAGTGCTTCTCGTGCTCCTCGTCGTGGGTGACCGGAGCGGTGAAGCCCGCGCGGGCCTCGGGGTGGCGAATGCGCCCCCCGAGCAGGGCGGTCCGGGCCAGGATGGCCGTGCTCAGCGCGGTGAGCACCAGCAGGGGGATGGTGACCTCGCGCCCGAGCCCCTTCCGCCGCCAGGCCCAGACGCCGCCCGCCGCCACGAGCACGGCGCTGCCGAGCGCCCAGCCGGCCGAGGCGTCGTGCTCGCCGACGATCGGGTCGAGCGTCTTCGCCTGCGCCTTCTCTGCCGCCATCACCAGGTCGGCCGCCTCGTCGCCGGTGAGGTACGCGGCCAGCCCGAAGGCCACCCCGACCCAGGCGATGACGATGCCGGTGCGGAGCAGTGGCTCGGAACGCCGCCAGACCGCCACGACGAAGAGGACCAGGGCCGCGGGGACCAGCACGACCGGGACGTGATTGATGGCGATGTGCAGGTGGGCGAGGTTCCACATGAGGGCGCAGACTACCCGCGGTCCACACAAGAAGTGGGCTGGCGGTCGACGGTTCCTGACCGATGGGGGCTGGGCTCACCTGGCGAGCGCAGCGTGAGGCCGAGTCCCCGCGCCTCCGCCACGTGCGGCGCCAACCCGCTTCCGACGAACAACGCCGCGATGACCATGATTCGGCTCAGCGGAGCGATCGAAACGCGGCACGCATCTCTTCCGAGAAGAGCTGCGGCTGTTCCCAGGCCGCGAAGTGACCGCCCTTGTCGACCTCGTGGTAGTAGATCAGCTTGGGGTAGGCGCGCCGGGCCCAAGTCTCCGGGGCTCGATAGACCTCGTCCGGAAAGACCGTGATGGCCACCGGGAGCGAGATCTCGGTGGTCTTCTGTGCCGCCGCACTCGTGACACCTCGTCCGGCGTTCTCCCAGTAGAGACGCGCTGCCGAGGTTCCGGTGTTCGTCAGCCAGTACAGCGTGATGTCATCCAGCACGTCGTCCTTGGTCGGTGACTGCGTGGGATCGCTGCCGTAACTCCATTTGGCGAAGCCCGGATGCCCGAGCAGCCAGGCCGCGAGCCCCGCGGGAGAGTCGGTCACGCCGTAACCGACGGTCTGCGGTCGTGCGGTCATCATCGTGACGTACGCCGTGTTGCCCATCTTGGCGGAGGTGACGAGCGCCTCGAAGACCGCGCGCTCCTTCTCGGAGAGTCCGGCGGGTGCGGGCCCCCCGACGGGTATCACTGCGGTCACTTCGGGAGGTACGGATCCCGGCAGGCTGACATGGATGCCGAGCAATCCCTTCGGGGCCTGCCGCCCCATCGAGTTGCAGACCGGGGAGCCCCAGTCGCCGCCCTGGGCGACGTAGCGGGTGTAGCCGAGACGCTTCATCAGCGCCGCCCAGGTTCGCGCGATACGGTCAGGACCCCAGCCTGTGTCCGTGGGCTTGCCGGAGAAGCCGTATCCCGGCATGGACGGGATGACGACGTCGAACGCGTCCTCGGCGCGGCCTCCGTGCGAGATGGGATCGGTGAGCGGAGCGATGATCTTGAGCTGCTCGATGATCGATCCCGGCCACCCGTGCGTGATGAGCAGTGGAAGGGCGGTCTTGTGACGGGAACGTACGTGGATGAAGTGGATGTCCAGCCCATCGATGGTGGTCGTGAACTGCGGCAAGGCATTCAGCTTCGCCTCCGCCTTTCGCCAGTCGTAGCCGCTGCCCCAGTACCGGACCAGTTCCTGGAGTCGAGCCAGCTGCACGCCCTGCGACTGGTCGGAGACGGTTTCCCTGTCCGGCCACCGGGTGGCAGCGATGCGCCGGCGAAGATCGTCGAGAGCCCCTTGCGGAACCTGGGCCCTGAAGGGGCGGATCGAGCGATCTTCGGCTGCTCCGCTCTGTCCAAAGCCAGCAGAGGAAAGGGTGAGGGCCCCCCAGGCCAGCGTGGCCGCCAGTGTGTCGAGCCTCATCGGCAAGCCTCCTCGAGCGCGACCGAGATGTGGTGCCCGGGGCCCTGATACCCCGTCTGGAACGCCGAGGCAGCGGTCATTCCGCGAGCCACCGCCGTTTCGCAACTGCGCTGCCCGGCGGTTCCGCGGACCCCTCAGAGGGGCTTTTCGTAGATCCGGTACGTCTTGTACCGGCGCGCGCCGATGGACTCGATGGCCCGGTTCATCAGCTCGTTGTCCTCGGTGGTCCACCCGAGCTCGGCGCTGTCGTAGCCCAGCCGCCGCGCCGCCCGCAGCGTCTCGATGCCGAGGAGCGCGTCCAGCCCGCGGCGCCGATACCCCGGCTTGATGCCGAAGAGCAGGACCCGCAGCCGCTCGATGCGCCGCGCCGCCCAGGCCATCTTCGCCAGCCCCACCGGGAACCCCCAGCGGGTCAGCTGACCCCCGGCCTCGCGGATGGCCACGTTCGAGTCCGGGAGGGTGATGCAGAAGGCCACCGGCTCGCCCTTCACCTCGGCGATCAGGCACAGCTCGGGCCGCACCCGAACCAGCGGCCGGAGCCGGGCGGTGATGGAGTCGAACTCCTCCTCGTTCATCGGGAGGAAGAGCCAGTTCCGGTCGAGCATCGCGTTGTAGATGCTTTTCAGCCGGCGGATCTCCTCGGGGAGATCGTGGATGTTCAGCGGCCGCACCCGGACCTGCTCCGACTCCTTCAGCCGGTCGGCGATGCGGACCATCTTCTCCGGCGGAGTCATCGCCGCCGAGATGTCGTAGGCGTAGAGGTCCCGCATCTTCTGCAGGCCCCAGCCCTCGAGAAGCGAGCCGTAGTACCGGTAGTTGTAGGGCATCATCATCGCCGGCGGGAACTCGAATCCCTCGACCAGCACGCCGCAGTCGTGATTGGTGGAGAGGTTCACCGGCCCGGTCAGCGTCTTCATCCCCCGCGAGCGGGCGAACTCCGCGGCGGCATCGAGCAGCGCTCCGGCGATCTCCGGGTCGTTCGGAGCGTCGAACATCCCGAAGAAGCCGGTCTCGGTGTTGTGGAACTGGTTCCAGAGCGCGTCGTCGATGGCGGCGATCCGACCGACCACCTTCCCGTTCCGCCGGGCGAGGAACATCTCCACCTCGGCATGGGTGAAGAAGGGGTTCTTCTTCCGGTTCAGGAAGTCGCGGCGCTCGGCCACGATCGGCGGCACGAAGTAGGGGTCGTCCCGGTAGAGCGCCAGCTGGAAGCGGATGAACTCGTCCAGCTCCTGGGTCGAGCGGACCGGGGTGACCTCGATGCCGGTGAGGGAGGGCGCGGTGCCGCCACTGGAGGCCTTCGCGGCCTTGGGGCGTGCGGCGGAGCGGAGGGGTCGGACGGAGGTGGTGTTCATGCCATTCCCTGGGTGCGGTACCACGCGACGGTGTTCTCCAAACCTGGATCGAGCGGGTACTCGGGCCGGAAGCCAATCTCCTCGGTCGCCCGCGCCGGCGAGCAGGTCCAGGCCTCCTGGGCCATCTCCTTCGCCTTGTCGCGGTTCATGATCGAGACCGTGCCCAGCAGCCGGCTGCCGATCTCCGCGCCCGCGCCGGTGGCCCAGCCCACGAACTCGGGGACCGAGATGACCTTCGGCCGCCCCCGGCCGAGCGCCCGGCTGAGGGAGACGCAGAAGTCCTCCCAGCTGTAGGGGCTCGGGTCGGAGGCGAAGTAGACGCCCTGGGTGGGGTCCTCGCGGCTGAGGGTCTTGCCGCGCTCGCCGGCGGCGATCAGAGCCTGGTTCAGATCGTCCACGTGCACGAAGCTGAAGTGCTTCGGGCCCATGCCGGCCTTGAGGTAGACGCCGGTCTTCCCCATGGCGATGAGGGGCGGGAGGTTGGTCAGGTCGCCCGGGCCGTAGACGAAGGGCGGGCGGACGATGACCGTCGGCACCCGGTCGGCGAACTCGCGGGCGGCCTGCTCGGCGGCGAGCTTGCTCCGCCCGTACATCGACACCGGCGCCGGGGCCTCGTCCTCGGTGCGAGGCTTGCCGATGCGCGCCGGGCCCGCGGCGGCCAGCGAGCTGCACAGCACCAGCCGGGGAGGGCGCTTCTGCCGCGCCAGCACCGAGGCCAGCATCCGGGTGGTCTCGGCGTTGCCCCGGAGGTAGTCCTCCTCGGACCGGGCCTTGGTCAGCCCCGCGACGTGCTGCACCACCTCCACGCCGTGCGCGGCCTCGGCCACCCCATCGCCGGTGTGGAGATCGGCAATGGCGATCCGGACCCCGAGGGCCTTCAGGGCGTCCACCTTCGAGGAGCGCCGGACCATCGCGACCACCTCGTCGCCTCGAGCGACGAGGGCCTTCGCCAGCTGTCCGCCGACGAAGCCGCTGCCACCGGTGAGGAGGACCTTCATGCGGTCAGACTGCCCGCCGGTAGATCCGGTAGGTCTTGGTCTTCTTGCCGCCCATCATCTCGATCGCCCGGTTCACCAGGTGGTTGTCCTCGAGCGTCCAGGAGATCTCGCCGCCCGAGTAGCCGAGCTTCTTCGCGGTGCTGAGGGTGTCCAGGTAGAGCACCGCGTCGATGCCCCGCTTCCGGAACCCCTCCTTGATCCCGAGGGTGATGAGCCGGAGCCGGCGGATCCGCCGGGAGGCGAGCAGCAGCTTCACGAGGCCGATGGGCAGACCGTACCTGGTCAGCCGTCCGCCCGCGGCCTTCAGCGCGTAGTTGGCGTCGGGGATGGTCATGGAGAACGCGACCGGCTCACCCTTCACCTCGGCGAGGAGCACCAGCTCCGGCCGGATGATGGCCTTCATCTCCTTGGCCATGTGGTCGAACTCGTGTTCGGTCATGGGCACGAAGCCCCAGTTGTCCTCCCACGCGGCGTTGTAGATGTCCTTGACCCGCTTGACCTCGTTGGAGAAGTCGTCCATCCGGATGGACCGGACGACGATGCCCTCGCGCTGACGAATCTTCTCCGCGATCCGCACCACCTTCTCCGGGGGCGGGACGGAACTCGACAGGTCGTAGGCCCAGAGGTCCTTGGCCTTGGTGAAGCCGGCCCCGGTGTAGAGCGCGTCGTAGTAACGGGGGTTGTAGGTCATCATGACCGCCGGCGGGGCCTCGAAGCCCTCGACCAGCACGGCGCACTCGTAGTTGGTGCTGAAGTTGAAGGGCCCCATCATCTCGGGGAAGCCCTGCGCCTTCACCCACGCAGCGGCGGCGTCGAACAGCCCCTTCGCGACCGCGGGGTCGTCGATGCACTCGAACATCCCGAAGAAGCCGGTGCGGCTCTTGTAGAAGTCGTTCCAGTGCGGGTCGTCCACCGCGGCGATCCGCCCCACCACCTCGCCGTTGCGGCGGGCGAGGAACAGCTCCGCGTTGCCGAACTCGAACCAGGGGTTCTTCTTCGGGTTCAGGAAGTCCTTCCGCTCCATCTCCAGC
>DASROG010000364.1:0-8464 GCA_035646995.1 Myxococcaceae bacterium | reverse complement strand
GCTCTCGATCACCCCGGCCTCCTCACGGTTCAGCGCGATGAGCCGCTCGACGGACTCCCGCGCGCTCGCGGCGTCGCTCGCCGCGTTCTCGGCGTCGCCTCGCCCGAGGTCCTCGGCGAGCCTGAGGGTGGTCCGGGAAAGCGTGCTCCACTCCGGCCGCTCTCCCTCGAAGGTGGCCAGAGGCTCGTAGGCGTCGACGTCGCGGCGAAGCCAGACCAGCGCCTGGGCCTCCGTGGCACGGTCCGGCGCCGCGCTCAGACCCGGCAACCCGATGCGCGTGAGCTGCCACCGCATGTCCTCGGCGAGCTCCACGGAGCGCAGAGCGCTGGTCGAGAGCGCCTCCGCTCCCCGTTCCGTGTTCATCGCGGTCCACGCGTCGACGCCCACCACCAGCGTGATCGCCGCGGTCACCGCTGCCAGCCACACCCGCGCCCCTCGGTTCGTGAGGGTGACCTCCCGCATCTCGCTTCCTTGTCCCCTCTCCCGTTTCCCGGACCGTATGCCGGGCGCATCGGGGCGTGTCCAGCGCGGGACGGGTAAAGGAAGACGCGTTGCGCGCGATCACGACGCGGTTGCGAACCCGCGACGCGCCACTCAGCGCTCGCGTGCCCGGAGAAGCTCCTCCAGCCTCTCCGGCGTGTTGAGCTCGGGCCGCTCCAGCACGCTCTCCAGCAGGAACCGTGTCGCGTCTCCGACGGCAGGCGACGGGCCGACGCCGAGCGTCAGCATGATCGCGGCCCCGTCGAGCGCCAGGTCCTTCGCCGACAGCGGCGGGCGCGCAGCGACGATGCCGGCGATCCGCTGGCCGAGCGCCCCGTCCGGATCCACGCCGGTCGCCTCCGCGAGCGCGCGGGCCAGCTCCCAGCGGTCCGGCCCGAGCCGCACCAGCCAGCGGCGCAGCTCGGCGTCGCTCCAGGTGGACGACTCGGGCGGCAGCGGATGCGCGAGGAGCGCCCGCACCGTCTCGACCACCTTCGCCGGGAGCCGGAGCCGGTCGAGCGCGGCCTCCAGCCGCCCGACCCCGACCAGCAGCGCGGCGAGCCGCAGCTCCAGCACCGGCGACGCGCGGCGCACTCGCTCGTTCCGCTCGGGGTCGCGCAGATCGTCGAGCTCGGGCAGGAGCCTGTCCAGGAGCGCCGTCCGGCGCAGGAGATCCAGTCCCCGGACCACCCCGGGGGCGAGCAGGAGCTTCAGGAGCTCGTCCCGGCGTCGCTCGAGCGCCACCTTGTCGAACACCGGGAGCGCCCCGGGGATCGCCGCCTCGGTCTCGGGATCGAGCTCGAACTCGAGCACCGTCGCGAACCGGACCGCCCGCAGCGGCCGGAGCCCGTCCTCGCCGAAGCGCTCGGCGGCCACTCCCACGCACCGGACCCGGCGCCGGGCGAGGTCCTCCTGCCCGCCGAACGGATCGCGGAACCGGCCGCCGACCGGGTCGAACGCCAGCGCGTTGATGGTGAAGTCGCGCCGGGCGAGATCCGCGACCAGGTCCCGGTGGAACGCAACGGACTCCGGCCGCCGGCCGTCCACGTAGGCGCTCTCCGCGCGGAACGTGGTCACCTCCACCTGCCCTCCGGGGACAAGGACGGTGACCGTCCCGTGAGCGATGCCCGTAGGAATCACGCGGCGAAACAGCTTCAGCACCTGCTCCGGCACGGCATCGGTGGCCACGTCCCAGTCCTTCGGGTGGCCTCCGCGGAGGAGGTCGCGAACTCCGCCGCCGACGAGCCAGGCCTCGTGCCCCGCGGCGAGCAGCCGCTCGAGCACGGATCTCACCCCGGCGGGAACGACCGCCCGGGAGAGGACCTCGGGAAGGGGCTGCATCGACGGGAAGCCTGCCACGGCGCTCGACCCGGCGCGCGCACTCCTGGCGCTTCCAGGCTCACCGGCCGGGCGACGAGGTCACCGCGAGCTGCCCTTGCTCCCGCCGGAATCGACGACCTTGCCGGTCCCGTTGAGGCGCGCGATGAGCCCGTCCATCCCTTCCTTCTTGATGATGCGGTTGAAGCTGGCCCGGTAGTTCTCCACCGTGGAGACGTCGTCCACCACGATGTCCACGATGCGCCAGCTCCCGCTGTTCTGGCGCATCCGGTAATCGATGCGCGTGGGCTCGCCCTTCACCAGCACCTCGGTGGGGACGATCGCGTCGTCGTCTTCCTTCTTCTCCGGGAAGTACTTGATCTCGGTGGAGCGGTACTGATCGAGCTGCTCGCCCGTCGCCTTCCGGAAGCGGCTCTTGAAGGCGTTGAGGAACTTCTTCTGCTTGGCGGGAGGTGTCTCGGCCCAGGTCTTCCCCAGCGCGGACTTCGCCATGCCCTCGAGGTCCACGGCCTTGGTGACGATGTTCTCCAGCTTCTGGCGCGTCTCCGGCGTGGGCTCCGTCCCTTGCGGCGGCAGCGCGGCGCGAATCTCGGCGTCGCGTGCCTTCAGCGCCTCGGTGGCGGTCTCCGCCTGGGCAGTGGCGGCGAGGAGCAATGAGAGGACGAGGGCGCGCACGGTGGTCTTTCAATCTCCGGAAGACGGTGAAGTTCGGGGTGACTGCCCCGGACGTCCAGTCCGACGTGCGGCGAGCGGAGAAAATGCAACGGGGTCGGACGGGAGCGTCGCCCCTCCAGTATCCCGCCCGACGTCGGCTTGCACGGGCCGAATCGCCCCGCGGGCCCGCCCGTCCGTCGAGCTAGGGCTGGCCCTCGTCGAGGTCCGAACCCGGCTTCACGCAGGCGCAGCGGCAGTCCATGAACGTCAGCGCCGCGAGCACACCCGCGATGCCGAAGCAGATCCCCACCCACACGGTGTGTGAAGCGACGCCTCCGAGCACTCCCGCGACACCACCCGAGCCGAGAACCTGCAGGCTCTTCAGTACGAATCCCGTCGGATGGAACATCCGTCCGGCCTCCGGCCTCTGCGCTGCTTGTGCAGCCACCTTCGTCCTCCCCGACCTTCCACAGGGCCCGTGAGGGCCCGAACCCGGGGTTCTACGCGGATGTTACGCCCCGGGGGAAACCCGGGCCAACCGCACAGCTCCCGACATCAATTTGCCATGCGAAGCACGTGCCGCAACAGGGTCCTGCAGGGGTCTGACGGCACCGTCCTCGGGCGGACTGTGGAGACCAGGTTCCCGGAGCTTGGAACGAGCGTGACGCGTCGCAGGACCCGCACCTGCGTCGTGGCCTGCGCAAGGATTGCCACCCGCACGACGCAGGGACGCCTGCGGAAGCGCGCGGTGGCGCGCCAGCGTCCCGGGCTCAGTACCCCTGGATGTACGCCTGCATCTGCTCGATCAGGTACTGCTTGTCCGAGAGCATCATCTGCATCACGTCGCGCATGGAGATGAGGCCGCTCGCCGCTCCGTCCTCACCCACGAGGAAGTGCCGCGTCTCGTGCTCCTTCATGAGCGTCGCGCACTCCACCTCGTTCAGGTCCGGGCCCACCACGGGCACGTCGCGGCGCATCGCCTCCAGGATCGGGGTCTGGCAGTCCAGTCCGCGCGAGAGGATCCGGGTCACGAGATCGCGCTCGGTGATGAGCCCGACGATCTTGCCGTCCTGCTTCACCGCGAGCGCGCCGATGTGTCGCCTCGACATCAGGTCGGCTGCCTCGCGACAGGTGGCGCTCGCCTCGAGTCCGAGCACGTCCCGGACCACGTAGCTGGAGATGCTGGCCATGGCGGAATCCTCCGTCCGTCCTCTGAATTCATACGCCTTTCCGCCGCGAGGTGCACGCCGCGTCCGGACGAAACGTCATCGGGTCGAACCACCGTCGTGCGACGCTGCGCCGCCATGATCCAGGGAGTGGTGGTTGCGCTGGCGGTGGCAGCAGGCACCCCGGACCCGCAGGAAAAGCTCGGACAGGACTTCTGGAAGTGGCGAGCGGAGACCCAGCCCGCCAGCCCTGACGACATCCCGAGGTTGACGCGACCCCCCGGCTGGGCCCCGGACTGGTCATCGGCGAGCATCGCGCGGCGCCGGACGACGCTGGCCGAGCTGGAGAAGCGCTTCCGCGCGCTCCCGGTGCGGACCGAGATTCCGGCCGAGGTCGATCGCCGCCTCCTCGGGTCCGCGCTGGCCCGGGTGCGCTGGGAGACCGAGCTGAACCCGGGCTGGCGGCAAAACCCTGCCTTCTACGTCGACCAGGCGCTGGCCAGCCCGCACGAGCTGCTGGTCATTCCGCCTCCCTTCGATCCGCAGCGAAGCCGGGACCTGGTGCGGCGTCTCGATGCCGTGCCCGCTCTGGTGGCGCAGGCCAGACAGAACCTGGACCGGATGCGTGGACCGTTCCTGCGCGTGGCGCTCGAGCAGCTCCGTGACGTGCGTCCACGGCTGTCACGGATGGCAAAGGCGCTGCGGCCGGTCCTGACCGGGGACGCCGCCGGCGCCATCGGTCCGTCCGCGGAGCGAGCGGGGGCAGCGCTGGAGTCGTTCCGGACCTGGCTGGAGCAACGGGCGAACGGCCTTCCCGAGGAGACCGCGATCGGCCGCGAGGCGTACCTGTTCTTCCTCCGCGAGGTGGCGCTGGTGCCGTTCACGCCCGAGCAGCTGGTCGCCTCCGGGCGGCAGGAGCTCGACCGCGCACTGACCTTCGAGGCGCTGGCCCTGAACCGGAGCCATGCGGTCCCTCCCCTCCCACTCCTCCCGGGGGTGGCGGCGGTGGTGGAGCGCGAGCGAGCGGACGAGGAGCGGGTGCGGAAGTTCTACGTCGATCAGCAGCTGCTGACCCTTCCCACCTGGCTCGGTCACTACCGCTTCCGGCCGATGCCGGACTACCTCGCGCCGATGGCCGACGTGGGCGTGCCGGACGACCTCACCGGCCCGGGCCGCCTGAACCAGGACGGGAGCGCGTACGTGGAAGCGCCCTCGGAGCGCATGGGCTACTTCCAGGGCGCGGCGGCCAGGGACCCGCGCCTGCAGATCATGCACGAGGGCGCACACTATCTGCAGACCGCCCTCTCCTCGGCGAATCCGCGGCCGCTTCGCCGCTACTACTACGACTCCGGCACGCCGGAGGGCCTGGCCTTCTACGACGAGGAGATGCTCCTCCAGGCGGGCCTCTTCGACGACAGTCCGCGCAGCCGTGACATCGTCTACAACATGATACGGCTCCGGGCGCTGCGAGTGGAGGTGGACGTGAAGCTCGCCCTGGGTCAGTTCACGCTGGACCAGGCGGCGGACTACCTCGCGACCACCGTCCCGATGGACCGCGCCACCGCCCGCGCCGAGGCCGCGCTGTTCGCCAGCACGCCGGGGCAAGCCATCAGCTACCAGACGGGGAAGCTGCAGATCCTCCGGCTCCTTGCAGATGCGCGGCTCCGGCTGGGGGAGCGGTTCCGGCTCCGCGACCTGCACGATTTCCTGTTCGCCAACGGCTACGTCCCCCTGTCGCTCCTGAGGTGGGAGTACCTGGGACTTCGCGACGAGGTGGACCTGCTCGAGCGCCTTCGCTGAACGACGCTGCGCCGGGGCGTCCGCAGCGACCCTCCGGTCACGAAATGACCCGGAGCGGAAGGCTCCGCTCAGCTCCAGCGCATCGAGAGCGAGCGCCGTCCGTCGCGCTCCACGAGCTCCCACCGGGCCTGCGGCGGAGGGTGAGACGGACGGGCGCGCGAGGGGACCAGCACGAGAACCGGCCCGGACCGCGGAATCTCGCGGGTGGGGGGCACCGCATGTGCGCGCCGCTCGAGAAGGACGACTGCCGCGACGAACGAGACCGCCAGCAGGAGCGCGCCCGCGGCCGGATGTCCGGCGACGAGGGCCGGAACTCCGAGCAGCGCGGGGGACAGGGCGACGGACGCGTGGGACACGGGGATGGAGGGCAGGTCCACCGCGGCTCCCTTCTCGGGTGACGGTTCTGTGACGGCCACGTGCCTCTCCAGTTGCATCCATCAAGCCATGGATTCAACCCACGTCAAATCAAGGACTTCCGGAAGGCCCCCTGTGTCATTCGTGTTGCGGCCTCGGCGACACCGGGGCGTGCTCCGCACCGGGGCGGGTGTGCGATGAAGCCTGGCGGGATGGACGCACGCCCCATCGACGTCCTGCTCTACGGCGCCGGCGGCTTCACCGGCCGGCTGACGGTGGCGGAGCTCGCCCGGCACGCACCGCCCAATCTGCGCTGGGCGCTCGCTGGCCGGCACCGCGCGAAGCTCGAGGCGGCGCGGGATGCGGCGGAGGGGCCGAGCCGTCCCGCGGAGATCCTCGAGGCGGACAGCAGTCGGCCGGAGACGGTCGACGCGGCGGTCTCCCGCGCGCGGGTGGTGCTCACCACCGCCGGCCCCTTCGCGACGTACGGGAACCCGGTGGTCGACGCGTGCGTGCGCCACCGGACGCACTACGTGGACATCACCGGGGAGACGCCGTGGGTGGCGGACGTCATCGAGCGGCACCACGCCCGGGCCGCCGCCGACGGCACGCGCCTCATCCCCTTCTGCGGGTTCGACTCGGTGCCGAGCGACCTCGGTACGCTGCTGGTGGTGGAGCACCTCCGGAGCCGCGGGACGGCCTGCGCGGAGGTGGTGTCCGCTTTTCGTCTCCGGGGCGGGCTCAACGGGGGAACCGCGGCGACGGCGGTGCAGCTCTTCGAGAGCGGTCAGGCACGGCGGTCGGGGCACCCGTTCCTGCTCAACGGCGCAGCTCGCCCGCGGCTGTCCCGCGAGGAGTTCCTTCGCGAGCGCGACCCCAGGGGCGTGCGGTGGAACGCGGATCTGCGGCGCTGGCTCGCGCCATTCTTCATGGCGATGGTGAACACCCGCGTGGTGCGGCGGAGCGCGATGCTCGCCGCCGAGGCCGGCCTGCCCTACGGCCCGTACTTCGCCTACCGGGAGTTCATGGCGATGCGGAGCCGGCTCCGGGCGACGGTGCTCGCGGCGGGACTTGCCGGCGCGCAGCTCGCGCTCGCCTCGCCGCTCCGTCCGCTGGTGAAGCGACGGCTGCCACCGCCGGGCACCGGACCCTCGGAGGAGGTTCGCCGGAAGGGCTGGTTCCGGCTGGACCTCGTGGCCCGGGGTGAGGACGGACGCCGCGCGTTCGGCCTGGTGAAGGACCAGGGGGACCCGGGAAACACGGTGACGGTGAAGTGCCTGTGCGAGGGGGCGCTGGCGCTCGCGGTGGACGGACACCGGCTCCCCGGCGGCCCGGCGCGCGGAGGAATCCTCACCCCGGCGACCGGGCTGGGGCAGGTGCTCGTCGAGCGGCTGCGCGCGCGGGGGATGACGCTCGAGACATCCGATGCGCCGCTGGACGGCCCCCACGGGCGCTGAGCTCTCGGGGGCTACTGGCAGAACTTCTTGCCGTTGCGCTGGCCGGTGCAGGCCTGACCGCTGGGGCAGTCGGAGTCTCGATGGCAGGTCTTCGCGCATCGGGTCCCAGAAAGGCAGATGTAGCCCTTGGGGCACGGGTCCTCGCCGGTGCAGACGATGGCCGCGGCGGGCGAGTGCGACGCGAGGTCCACGGGCGAGATGGCCGTCTGGTCGGTCTGGTCCGTCGAGCCTCCGCCACAGGCGGGTCCCAGCAGCAGGAGCGTGAGCGCACCACCGAGCAGATGAGTCTTCATCGGAGTCCCTCCTCGAGAGCGCTCCCGCGGCGCGGTGCGCCCGGGCGCATGAGGCCGAGGTCCCGCCCCGGACACAAGGCAGTCGATCTGGACTTGCAACCGAGTGACTTGACCGCGCGATCGGGAACACGTACGAGCCGGCGTCTCGGCCCCGTAGCTCAGTTGGATAGAGCGAGCGTTTCCTAAACGCTAGGTCACAGGTTCGATCCCTGTCGGGGTCACTCGAAGGCAATCCCTCTCGCTCGCTCGCCTTTCCTGGGCCTGATTCGGCCGAAGTGGCAACCTGCCGTGCGGCATGTGCCTGCGCGGGGAACAACCCTGTGCACACAGGCTGGGCGCTGAGCCTCGGGAGGAAGCGCATCCGGCTCACCTCGCGGCGGAGCGTCTCAGTCTGCAAGACGGTGTAAACGCGCTCGGTGAGCTTGGGGTCAGAGTGCCGCATCAGCTTTTGCGCCACGGTGAGGGAGACCCCGGCGTCGGCCAGGAGGCACGAGTGGCTGCGCCGCAGGTCATGGAAGGAGAGCGGTCGGACCCGGGCAGCCACGTGGATGTGCTCGAGGCCATGTTCCGGGCAAGGCCGGGGGTGGTCATCCTCGACTTCGGGAGCCACCTTGCAGTGCCAGGCCCGGCAGTGGTGGATGAAGCTGGTGATGCCGACCCCGGCGGCCGCCATGGTTCGGCGAAGCCGGTCCTCCAGGTCATAGTGCTGCGGCATCTGTGTCCCCTTCCCCGCGTCCCCTGGACAGACGAATGCCGAACGGCTGGCACTCAATGCTTCGGTGAGAAATGGCGCGAGCTCCGGGTGGATGGGGAGCACGACCTCGACGTTGCCCTTGACGCCGTCCCGCTTGTGGCTCCGGCGGACGGTGAGCGTCCCCTGCACCAAATCGACGTCCGCCCTCCGCATCCCGGCGACTTCACC
>DASROG010000363.1:0-2304 GCA_035646995.1 Myxococcaceae bacterium | reverse complement strand
ATGCGCTCGCTCGGCTTCGCCTACGACTGGACCCGCGAGGTCAACACCTCCGACCCCGAGTACTACCGGTGGAACCAGTGGTTCTTCCTCCGGCTCTGGGAGCGGGACATGGTGTACCGCCGGTTCAGCAAGGTGAACTGGTGCACCGGCTGCCTCACGGTGATCGCCAACGAGCAGGTCAAGGAGGGCCGCTGCGAGCGGTGTGACTCCCCGGTGGTCGAGCGGCAGATGCCCGAGTGGGCGTTCCGCATCACCCGGAACAGCGAGGATCTCCTCCGGGCCCTCGACGGGCTCACCCAGTGGCCCGAGCGCATCACCTCCGCGCAGAGGAACTGGATCGGCAAGAGCGAGGGCGCCGAGGCCGACTTCAAGACCGCCGATGGGCGCGCGATCCGGGTCTTCACCACCCGCATCGACACCGTGTACGGGGCCACCGTGCTGGTGCTGGCCCCCGACCACGCCATGGTGGCCAGCCTCACCGAGCCCAGCCGCAGGGCGGAGGTGGAGGCCTTCGCCGCCCGGATGGCAGCGATCGCGAAGATCGAGCGCACCGCGGAGGGCGCCCCCAAGGAGGGGGTCTTCACCGGCGCCTTCGCGACCAACCCCTTCACCGGGCAGCCGGTGCCGATCTGGATCGCCAACTTCGTCCTCAGCGACTACGGGACGGGCGCCCTCATGGCGGTGCCGGCGCACGACAGCCGAGACTTTGTCTTCGCCCGGACCTACGGCTTGCCCATCAAGCAGGTCATCCGCCCTGCGGACGGGCGGGACCTCGGCCCGGTGGAGAGCTGGACCGAGTCGTTCAACGAGGACGGCATCCTCGTCGACTCCGGCGAGTACACCGGCCTTCCCTCGACGGAAGCCCGGCGCCGGATGGGGGCCTGGCTCGAGCAGTGCGGGCTCGGCAAGCCGACGGTGACCTACCGCCAGAAGGACTGGGGCTTCAGCCGCCAGCGGTACTGGGGCACGCCCATCCCCATCGTGTACTGCGAGCGGTGCGATCCGGAACGGAAGGGCATCCCGCTGCCGGACGAGCAGCTCCCGGTCCGGCTCCCGGAGATCGACACCCAGGCAGTGCTCACCGGCAAGGGTGAGCCGCCGCTGGCGAAGGTGAAGTCCTTCGTCGAGACCACCTGTCCGCGCTGCGGCGGGCCCGCGCGGCGGGAGGTGGAGACGATGGACACCTTCGTCGACTCCTGCTGGTACTACGCGCGCTACCTCTCGCCGCACTTCGACGAGGCGCCGTTCGACCCGCGGCTCGCACGCCGCTGGCTCCCGGTGGACATCTACGTCGGCGGCCCCGAGCACGCGGTCATGCACCTTCTCTATTTCCGGTTCTGGAGTCGGTGGATGAAGGTCCTCGGCCTCGTTCCCACTGATGAGCCGGTGAAGAGGCTGGTCACGCAAGGGATCGTCAACGGCCCGGACGGCCGGAAAATGTCGAAGCGCTGGGGGAACGTCGTCGCCCCGGCCACCATCGTGGAGAAGTACGGCGCGGACACCGTCCGGATGTACGTCCTCTTCGCCGGGCCGCCCGAGCAGGATTTCGACTGGAGCGACAAGCAGATGGAGGGGCAAGCCCGCTTCCTCAAGCGCGTCTGGACGCTCGCCGCGACCCAACAGGACGCCTGCGCGCATGCCACTCAGGACGGCCCGTTCGAGGGGAAGGCGCTGGAGATCCGCCGCGCCGCACACAAGTGTGTGAAGCGGGTCGGTGAGGCCATCGACAGGCTGTCGTTCAACACCGCCATCGCCTTCACCATGGAGTGCGTGAACGCGCTCTACGACGCAGGACAGCCGGAGACGCCGGCGGAGAAGGCGGCGATGGGCGAGGCAATCAAGCTCCTCACCCGTCTGCTCACACCGTTCGCCCCGCACCTCTCCGACGCGATCGCCGAAGGCTACGGAGCGACCGCCTCCACGGTGACGCAGGGCTGGCCGAGCTACGATCCCGCCCTGGTCGTGGACGAGGTGCTGCCCTACGCCGTCCAGGTGAACGGGAAGCTCCGCGGGGAGATCCGCATCGCCGCCGACGCGGGCGAGAGCGAGGTCCGGGCCGCCGCGGAGAGCGAGGAGAAGGTCCGCGCGGCGCTGGCCGGCAAGGCGCTCCGCAAGGTGGTCTTCGTGCCGAAGCGGCTCATCAACTTCGTCGTCGGATGACCCGGACGGTCGCCGCCGTGGCCTGCCTGGCCGCGCTCGGCTGCGGCTACCGCTTCACCGCGGGAGGCGCGGGCTTCCCCGATGGCATCCGGAAGGTCTTCGCCCCGGTCATCGTCAATCGCACCCCCGAGCCCGGGCTCGAGG
>DASROG010000362.1:0-5762 GCA_035646995.1 Myxococcaceae bacterium | reverse complement strand
CTCCGAGCCCGGTCCACATTCGTGTCTTGCAGGTCCCGTTCATGGCTCTGGAGGAGAAAGGACCACGATGCGCAACAGCGTCGCGTGCGCAGCCGGCGCCGCGGTCCGTGCAGCAAGGCGTCCCGGCGCCCCGGCGATTTCCACGGCGAGCCGGTGAAACTCACCGGCGGGCGTCAGGGGGCGCGGAGCCGCTCGTCCATGACGAAGAGGGTGATGCTCCGCTCGACCCCCGGGACCGCCCCCACGGCCTTGCACACCCGCTCCACCGCGGCGATGTCCGCGGCCTGGATCTGCAGCACGATGTCCACCGTGCCCGAGACCGAGTCGCACACCCGCACCTCGGGGAACGACTTCAGGGTCGCCACCATCCGCTCGTGCGCTGCCGCCGAACCGCTCACCAGGAGGTAGGCGCGCACCCCCACCGGCCCTCCGCCGCGCCGGATGGTGTACCCGGCGATGTGCCCCGAGCGCTCCAGCCGCTGGACCCGCTCCTGGATCGCGCTCCGGGAGCGGAGGACCCGTCGGGCCAGGGCGGAGAGGGCCATCCGTCCGTCCTCCTCGAGCAGGGTCAGGAGCTGGACATCGAGCGCGTCGAGCTCGGGCAACCGGGGCTGGCGCATGGAAACGACGCTGCCCCCTCAGGTTCGCGTTGACAACGGGCGCGGGACCTTTACGTTGGCGCTCTCAGCCGGGGAGTGCCAATCCCGGCCAGTTCCAAGAAACGCTGGTCTTCCGGAGGTTTGCAACACATGGCAGCCAAGGAAATCTACTTCCACCAGGGGGCCCGCGACATGATCCTGCGCGGCGTCCGGGTGCTCTCCGACGCGGTCGCGGTCACCCTCGGTCCCAAGGGCCGGAACGTGGTGATCGAGAAGTCGTTCGGGTCCCCCACGGTCACCAAGGACGGCGTCACCGTCGCCAAGGAGATCGACCTCGAGAACAGGTTCGAGAACATGGGCGCACAGATGGTGAAGGAGGTCGCGAGCAAGACCTCCGACAGCGCCGGTGACGGGACCACCACCGCCACCGTCCTCGCCCGCTCCATCTACGAGGAGGGCCTGAAGCTGGTGGCCGCCGGCAACAGCCCGATGGAGCTCAAGCGCGGGATCGACCGGGCGGTGGAGACCGTGGTCGCCGAGCTGAAGAAGCTCAGCAAGCCCACCAAGGACAAGACCGAGATCGCCCAGGTCGGCACCATCTCCGCCAACGGCGACGAGACCATCGGCAACATCATCGCCGAGGCCATGGAGAAGGTGGGCAAGGAGGGCGTCATCACCGTCGAGGAGGGCAAGGCCCTGGAGACCACCCTCGAAGTGGTGGAGGGCATGCAGTTCGACCGTGGTTACGTGAGCCCGTACTTCGTCACCAACCGTGAGCGGATGGAGGTCGAGCTCGACGACCCCTACATCCTCATCAGCGAGAAGAAGGTCAGCGCGATGGCGGACCTCATCCCGCTCCTCGAGCAGGTGGCCCGCTCCGGCAAGCCGCTGCTGATCATCGCCGAGGACGTGGAGGGCGAGGCCCTGGCCACGCTGGTGGTGAACAAGCTCCGCGGGGTCCTCAACGTGGCCGCGGTGAAGGCCCCCGGCTTCGGTGACCGCCGCAAGGAGATGCTGAAGGACGTCGCCACCCTCACCGGCGGCAGCGTGGTCAGCGAGGAGCTGGGCATCAAGTTCGAGAGCCTCACCCTCAATGACCTCGGCCGCGCCAAGCGGGTGAAGATCGACAAGGACAACACCACCATCATCGACGGCGCCGGGAAGAAGGCGGACATCGAGGCCCGCATCAAGCTCATCCGGGCGCAGATCCAGGAGACCACCAGCGACTACGACAAGGAGAAGCTCCAGGAGCGGCTCGCCAAGCTGGTCGGCGGGGTCGCGGTGGTGAAGGTGGGCGCGGCCACCGAGACCGAGATGAAGGAGCGCAAGGCCCGGGTGGAGGATGCGTTGCACGCCACCCGCGCCGCGGTGGAGGAAGGCATCGTCCCCGGCGGTGGCGTGGCCTACGTCCGGTGCCTGCCGGCGCTGGAGAGCCTGAAGGCCCCCGGCGAGCAGAGCTTCGGCGTGGACATCGTCAAGCGGGCGCTCACCGAGCCGCTCCGGAAGATCGCCGGCAACGCCGGGCTCGAGGGGGCGGTGGTGGTGGACAAGGTCCGGGCAGGGAAGGGCGCCTTCGGACTCAACGCCCGCACCGAGACCTACGAGGATCTGGAGAAGGCCGGAGTCATCGACCCCACCAAGGTCGAGCGCACCGCGCTGCAGAACGCCGCCAGCGTCGCCTCGCTGCTCCTCACCACCGAGGCCATCGTCGCCGAGAAGCCCAAGAAGAAGGGCAAGGGCGGCGCGGGAGCCAGTGCGCCGGACTACGGCGGCGAGGACATGGACTACTAGGCGGCGGGAGCCTCGCCGGTCGTCCCGGAGGGGACCCGCGTGGACCGCGGGAGGTGGACGGTGAACGCCGTTCCCTCCCCGCGGGTCGTGCTCATCTCGATGCGCCCACCGTGGGCCTCGACGATCTCCCGGCTGATGTAGAGGCCGAGGCCCAGGCCCGGCACGGCCCCGGGAGCGCGGGCGAACGGCTCGAACAGCCGGCTCCGGACCGCCTCGGGGATGCCCGGCCCGGAGTCGCGGACGCGGAGGCAGGTCTCGTCCGCCGTGGTCCAGAGGCTCACCCGGATCTCCGCGCCGCGGGCGTGCCGGGCGGCGTTCCCCAGGAGGTTCACCAGCACCTGATCGAGGCGCGAGGGATCCACCAGGCAGAGGACCCCGGACCCGAGGTCGAGGGTGAGCCGGTTCTGACCGGCGTCGAGGAGCGGCGCGCACCGGGCGCACACCTCCTGCACCAGCGTGTCCAGGCGAACCGGCTCGCGGTGGAGGTCGAGGCGGCCGCGCTGGATGCGGGTCACGTCGAGCAGCTCGCCGACCAGCTGCGCCAGCCGCTGCGCCTGCCGCCCGAGCGCATCGGCGCTGGCGCGAAGCGTCTCCCGGTCCGCGCCCTGCTCGATGCGTCGCTGGATCAGCGCCAGCTGCAGCGACAGCGAGGTGAGAGGCGTCCGCAGCTCGTGTGCGGCGATGGAGAGGAATCGCTCGCGGATCTCCAGTGACTGCTGGAGCTCGGCGTTGGTGTTGACCAGGCGCTCGGTGGTCTCGGAGAGGACTCGCGCCAGCGCCCCCAGCTCATCGCGCCTGCCGACGAGCATCGGCACCGTGCCCCCCTCGGCCACGGTCTGGCTCGCGGCGGTGAGGCGTACCAGCGGGGCCACCACGCCCCGGAACACGTAGACGGTGGTTCCAGCCACGGTGAGCGCGCAGATCAGCGTCAGGGTGAGCAGCAGGACATCGGAGCGCCGACGGGTCTGACCCACCTGGGCGAGGATGCGGTCCACGCCCTTGAGGTTGTCCGCCGAGAGGTCGGCCAGGACGGCGTTCGCGCGCTGATCGAGGAACCACCAGCGGACGAAGGCCGAGCGGCTCATGGCGGGCTCGCGGGCCTCGAGCAGCGCCCCCTGGGCCTCCACCAGCGGGCCGCGCAGCTGGCGGAGATCCTCGAGGAGCGTGCCGTTCGGGCTCTCCCTCCCGCTCGGGGAGAGCTCGGCGAGCAGCTGGTCGATCTCCGCGTTGCTGTTGCGGATCCGCCGCGTGAGGACGCGCTGGCGGGTGACGACCTCCGAGAGCAGATCCCGCTCGGTGTCGGCGAACAGCTGGGCCAGCCGCTGGATGCGGAGGCCCGTCTGCTGGAGGCGCTGGGTGTTGGTCTCCAGCTGCCGGCGCTCGTGGCGGGCCACCACCCACTGGGTCGCCGCCAGCGCCGCGATGAGCGCCAGGAGCAGCACCTGGGGCCAGATGAGCTTGCGTGCGAGGCTCACCGCAGGGGCCGCTCCGGAGGGCTGAGGAGGGTGACTGCCTCGGGCGAGAGCTCCTCCAGGACGGACGGAGCGAGCATGTCCCGGAAGCGGACCCGGTCCGCACGGGGCTCGCCGCGCTGCTCGAGCCAGGCGCCCTCCTGGCGGAGGGTGCTGAGGAGCAGGTTCGACAGCCCGAGCTCGAAGCGGGACTGCGAGATGATGGTGGCCAGCTGCGCCTCGCTCAGCTGGGGAAAGCGTGGCCGGAGCGTGGTCCACACCAGCTGCGGCCGGCGGCGGATCATCACCTGCGCCTGGAGCAGGGCCCGAAGGAAGCCCCGCGCCTGCATCCGCTTCGCCTCGACGCGCGGGCGCATGCCGGCGAGCATGCTCATCTCGGCGTACACCTGCGAGGCCAGCAGCTGCGCCTTGCCCGGACCCTGGCCGGTCGCGAGCAGGAGGTTCGGCACCCAGAGCGAGGCCGCGTCGAGCTCCCCGGCCTCCAGGGCAGCCATCAGCTCCCGGGGCTGACCGGGCACGGACCGGACGTCGGTCGGCTCGAGACCGTTCTCCGCCAGCACCACGTCCAGCGCCAGCTGCGAGCTGGTCCCGGGCGTCACCCCGATCCGGTGTCCGCGAAGATCCGCCCCGCTCCGGATGCCGGCCCGCGGGTGGACCGCCAGCCCGGTCAGGCCGTCCGAGCGGTGCAGGGTGGTGAGCACCACCAAGTCCTCGCCCTGCATCGCAGCCAGCACGACCGGGGTCGAGTAGACCACCACCGCGTCCAGCTCGCCGGCCATGGCGGCGGCGAGTGCCTCGCGCCCGGTGGGGAACACCTTGGCCTCGACCTGGAGGTGCTCGGCGGCGAAGAGCCGGTGGTCCTGGGCGACGTAGATCAGGAGCGTGCTCGGCAGGTCCGGGTAACCGACCCGGAATCGCAGCACCTCCACCGGGGGCTGCTCGCACCCGGCGAGCCCCACCAGGGCCAGGAGGAGGAGGCGCGGGAGGAGCGCCCAGGAGGATGGACGGAGGACCCGCACGGCGCTGGCTGGCTTAGAGCGCTTCCGGCTTCCGCCACAAGGCCCGCGGCCGGGGGACGTCGAGGACGAGGCACCGCGCGCAGCGTGCGCGGCGGGAGCGCTCAGGCCGCGCCGCTTCGCTTGACGACCTCCTCGCCGGACACCGCCGCGACGTACACCACGTTCCGCGAGGTGCGCTTCCCCCGGTACATCGCCCGGTCGGCCAGGTCGAGCAGCGTGCGGCGGTCCACGCCATGCTCGGGATGGCTCGCCACCCCGATGCACACCGTCACCCCCAGCCCGTAGCCCTCGCGGGCGAGGAAGGAGTGCGATTCGACCGTCCGGCGGATGCGCTCGGCCACTTTGAGCGCGCCGCCGCTGTCGGTCTCGCGGAGAAGCACCACGTACTCGTCCCCGCCCCAGCGCGCGACGACGTCCTGGTCGCGGGTACAGGACTTCACCACCCGGGCTGCCTCCACCAGGAGCTTGCTCCCCACCAGGTGCCCGTGGGTGTCGTTGACGCTCTTGAAGTGGTCCAGGTCGAGGAAGAGGAGGCTGAAGGGCCCCTTCCCGTGGAGCTCGCGCTCGAGCGCCTCGTCGAGGTAGCGGGCGTTGTAGAGGCGGGTGAGGTCGT
Organism: Myxococcaceae bacterium; assembly: GCA_035646995.1. Taxonomy (GTDB): domain Bacteria; phylum Myxococcota; class Myxococcia; order Myxococcales; family Myxococcaceae; genus RPRB01. The sequence continues at coordinate 268 of DASROG010000362.1, read as the reverse complement.
CCAGGTAGGCGAGATCCTCCACCCGGGCGAAGCGCTCCAGGTGTTCCCAGGCCAGGGACAGGTGCCGTGCCAGGTACTCGGCCGCCTCGCGCAGGGTCTCGTTCGGCGCATCGCGCGTCAGCAGCAAGGCCCAGCCGCGGTGCCGGGCGGCGTCGCCCACCGGGAATCCCAGCACCCGCCCGGGCCCCTCGGCCCACGGCCCGTCGAAGGGACGGGCGGGGAGGTCGGGGAGCTCGGCGTCGTAGCGGACAACGAGATGGCGCAGGAC